>JAHEBR010000009.1 GCA_024642185.1 Marivivens sp.
TGCCTCCGTCTACAATCACTTTAATCAGGAACGCAGCCTCTCAACTCGAACGAATTCCAAGCTCAACCGCACCGCCGCTCTAGCCGAGTGGCGCGAGCTCGGTGTGGCCTGTTATCGCGTGGGTTTGGGTAAACTGAGTCTGATTGGCATTCGCCTGACACCGCCAAGTTGCCAGCAACCACCATCTCTATGTAGCTGCGTCGGGAAGTTTGATCTTGACCGTGGTGCCTTTGCCAATCTCACTGGTCAAGCCGATGGATCCTCCCAGCTTTTCCACGATCGATTTGCTTATTGACAGACCCAGACCGGTTCCCCCTTTGGCTCGGGTGTCTGACGAATCCACTTGGGTGAACCGGCCGAACACGCGTTGCTGATCGTCAAGCGCGATGCCGCAGCCTTTGTCTGTGACGGAGATGCACAGATCATCCTGTTCGCGGAAAAGTCTGACCTCGACCTCACCCCCGCTCTTCGAAAACTTGGCAGCGTTCGACATAAGGTTGGCCATGACCTGCATGAGCCGCCGGGAATCCGCCATCACATAGGCCTGAGATATGTCAGAAGCTCTGTTGAACCTGACCTCGTATTGATCGCCAAATCTCTCGTTGATCTCGACGGCTTCGACGAGAAAACTGTTCAGGTCGATCTTCTCGAGGCCAAATTCGATCTGACCGGTTTCCAAGCCCACGCTGTCGAGAATATCGTTGATCTGGTTTAGCAAGAGATCGCAATTCTTGCCGGCTATGGCCAGCAACCGATTGTGCTTGGCTGGGTCGAGCCCGGCCGGGCTTGCTCTCAATAGATCGAGGACGGCCGCAATCGAGGTCAGAGGCGTGCGCAATTCATGGCTCACCGTCGAGACAAACTCGTCCTTGCGCTTTTCGGCGACCTTTCTCTCGGTGATATCCCGCACGATGGCCACGATCTTGGTCCCGAAACCGTCGACAAAAAATGCCTGCTCGGTAACCTCGATCGGGCGGCCGTCCGGATCTTTTGTTTCAAAAACATGTGACGCTTGGGCGCCTTCGACCAGCGCCGAGATGCGCTTCAAGTGGCGCTCTTTGTCAAATTGCGGCGATCCGTCGGCCATTGTGCGAACGGTATAATCACTCTCAGACCAGCCAAAACGCTTTTGACCGGCGTAATTGATATAATGAAACCGAAGGTCGACGGGATCGTAGACATAGATTTCGGCGAGCATGAGATCGAGCATCGACCTGAGCCATCTGTTTTCGGCCTCGCCGGCCCTTTTCTCGGTCAGGTCTCTGACAATGGCCACGCAGAAAGGGCCAATCTCGTCGTCTTGCATCAATTGGAGCATGACCTCGACAGGGCGCTCCTGGCCATCCTTCGATCTGTGCACCGTTTCAAAAACGGCCGTTGATTGCTGTCCGGACAGAAGAGTATCGACGATCTCCAGGCAGGACTCACGGTCGAGCTCGGGTTTGATGTCGAGCGGGCCCATTTCCAGCAATTCTTCATTGCTGTAGCCTAGGCTGGCCGTCGCCTCTTCATTGACGTAGAAAAACCTGAGGTTATCGGGCCGGAACATGTAAACCTCGTTCCGGCTTTTGTTGAGCGTTGCCTTGAACCGCAAAATGGCGCGCTCCGCCGCCTTTCGCTCTGAAATATCCCGAAAGACGATCACGAGGCGCGGCCTGTCGTTCTCTGGCGTGACAAGTTCGATGCGAACTTCGATCGGATGGCCGTCCTTGTCGGTATCTTCGTAGGTTACCTTGGTCTGCGCTCCGTTCAGAAGCTGCAGAATGATCTTTCGAAACGCCTCCTCTTCGAAGACCGCATGGTGATAGTCGCCCAGACGATTGAGGTCGGACAGTTTCAGGCCCGCAAGATCATTTGTATCGAGACCGAAATCGGACAGGGCAGTCTTGTTGAGAAAAATAAGCTCGAGCGTCTCGGGCCAGACGACAAAGACCCTGTTTCCGATATTGTCGACCGAGAGAATTGACTGATACGCGATTTCGGCTTTCTTGATGCTGGTAACGTCGGTGCGGATGGAAAGATACTTTTCCGGTCGGCCGTCGTCGCCCAAAAGCGGGGCGATGGTTGACCTGACCCAGTAATGGCTTCCATCCTTGCGCCTGTTGCGAATGTCGCCTTCCCAATTCCTTCCAGCCGCGATTGTTGCCCACATTTCCTTGAAGAATTCCGGCCTGTGCAAACCCGAATTCAGAAGATTGTGGTTCTTGCCGATCAATACATCCCGCGAATACCCGCTGATTTCGACGAATTTTTCGTTGCAGAACACGATCCTGCCTGCCCTGTCGGTAATGCTTATGATCGCATGACGATCAAGCGCGCCCAGAATCTCTCCGGCTCCCGCGTGAAGCGAAATCGAAGACTGGAGTTCCGAAGTGAGCCTAGTGTTCATTCAAACCGATCCGAAGGGTATTTGAATCCAAACTGTGTTACAGGTTGCGTCTTGATGCAAGGCGAGGTTGCGTGGTGCGGTAATCCCCCCGAAAGTAAAGGGCTACATAAGTAGAATTTTCTCGGCAAAATGAACGAGGAGATTCTGAATGAAGACAAGCAGATACACTGAAGCTCAGATCATCGCGATCCTGCGGCAGTCGATCACGAAGGTGAGGTTCTGGAAAGCTTTGACACCAAGTCACGTGACAAGAAAGCCGCATTGAAATTCCTCAAAAAAGCGAAGCGTAAGCACGGTTTTCCGGAGGTGGTCGTCACTGATCGACTTCGATCCTACGGTGCAGATCTGAGGGATATGGGGGCCGCAGATCGGCAGGAGACCGGCCGCTGGCTGAACAACCGGGCGGAGAACTCACACCTGCCGTTCCGAAGACGAGAACGTGCGATGCAGCGCTTCCGGCGGATGCGAAGCTTGCAGATGTTCGCCGCCGTCTACGCCTCGGTCTCAAACCACTTCAATCAGGAACGCCACCTCTATTCACGCCAGAGCTTCAAACTCCACCGCGCCGCGGCACTTGCCGAGTGGCGGCTGCTTGGTTCCGCATAGGTTCGCGTGTTTTCTGGCAAGCTGAGACTGGTTCGAATCTTTCTGCCAGCATAGACCAACTTCATGACATACCTTGCCATTGCCCGTGGACTACATTTGACTGCCGACTTGTCTTTGGTTTGAGCCAGAGCCGGTCTGCCAAGGAGAAATGCGATGTTCCGCTGGGGAGTTCTTTCAACCGCCAAGATAGGCCGCGAACAGGTTTTGCCGGCGATTGCCGATGCCGGAAATGGCGTTCTGACCGCCGTTGCCAGCCGGGACTTGCTGCGCGCCCGTGATCTTGCCGACCGGTTCGGCGCGCCGCATGCCTTTGGCAGCTATGAGGAGCTGCTGGCGAGCGATGCTGTCGATGGCATCTATATCCCGCTGCCCACCTCGCAGCATATCGAATGGTCGGCCAAGGCCGCCGCGGCCGGCAAACACGTCCTGTGCGAAAAGCCCATCGCCGCACAGGCGGGCGAAATCGACACGCTCCTTGCCGCGCGCGACCGGCATGGCGTTCTGATCTCGGAAGCCTTCATGGTCTATTATCACCCCCAGTGGTGGAAGGTGCGCCAGCTGATTGAGGATGGCGCGATCGGACGCCTGCGGCAGGTTCAGGGGGCGTTCAGCTATTTCAATGACGATCCGTCGAATATGCGCAATATCCCCGAGCTGGGCGGCGGCGTCCTGAAGGATATCGGAGTCTATCCGACCGTGACGACGCGGATCGTGACGGGGCGCGAGCCTGAGCGCGTCCGCGCCCGTGTCGAATATTCCTCCCAGTTCGGGACCGACATCTATGCGAGCGTCTCGCAAGACTTTGGCGATTTCGAGCTGTCGTTCTATTGCTCGACCCAGATGGCCTTGCGCCAGACGATGGTATTCCACGGCGAGAAGGGCTGGATCGAGGTCCATGCGCCGTTCAACACCGGGCTTTACGGTCATGGCAAGATCACTCTGAACTCGGCCAGTCATGACCGTCAGGAAGTTTTCCGGTTTGGCGGCTTCAATCACTACAAGGCCCAGGCCGAAGCCTTCGCGGATCGTGCCTCCGGTGGCACCAGCGAGATTTTCACGCTGGAAAATTCGCGCGCGAACCAAAGCGTGATCGACGCGATCTTCGCGGCGGGCAAGCACGACGGCTGGGAGGCGGTCGGGGCCTGAGAGCCTGCGTCTGCCCATTGCGAAGCCCGCGGTCTGCCGTCATGGTGGCGCTAACATCTGGGAGGGTGGGGCGTGCGATTCCTGACCTTGGCGAGCATTATTGCGGCTTCTGCGGCGGGGGCCGGCGAGCTTCCGCCGCCTTTGACCGACGCGGACTTTGCGGCCGTTCGGCCCGAAGAGGCGGCGCTGGGGCGACTCCTTTTCTACGATCCGATCCTCTCGGGCAACCGCGAGGTGGCCTGCGCCACTTGCCATCATCCGGCCTTTGGCACTTCGGATGGCCTGTCACTGTCGCTCGGCGATGGCGGCATCGGGCTCGGACCGCGCCGGATCGCGGATCCGGACAACCTTCCCGAACAGCGGGTGCCGCGAAATGCCCAGTCGCTCTTTAATCTCGGCCTCCTTGATTACACCGTCCTGTTCCATGACGGGCGGATCGAAGCCGACCCAACACGCCCCGGCGGCCTGCGCACGCCGCTTGAGGCCGATATGCGCGATGGCTTCGCCTCGCCACTTTCGGCCCAGTCGATGTTTCCGGTGCTCAGCCCCGACGAGATGGCGGGCCACTATTCGGAAAACGAAATCTCTCAGGCCGTCAGGCTCGGCCGCCTGTCGACGCCCGGTGGCGCATGGGATCTGATCGCCGCACGGGTCGCGGAAATCCCCGAATATGCCGCCGCCTTCGAGGCGGTCTACGATGATATCTACGCGCCCACAGACATCGGCTTTACCGATATCTCCAACGCTGTCGCCGCGTTTATGGAGGCAGAGTGGCGCTCGGATACAGCCCCGTTTGACGCCCGACTGCGTGGTGAGGCCGAGCTGTCGTCCGAGGCCGAGGCCGGGCTTCAGCTCTTCTACGGGGCCGCGGGCTGTGCCGAGTGCCACAGCGGGCCGCTTCTGACCGATTTCGGCTTTCACGCCATGGGACAGCCCCAAATCGGGCCGGGCAAGGGCGCCCGGTTCGAGACCCACGCCCGCGACGAGGGGCGCTTTCGGGTCACGGGGCACCCCGAGGACTACTATGCCTTCCGCACGCCCTCGCTGCGCAACGTGATGCAGACCGGCCCGTGGGGCCATTCCGGCGCCTATTCCGATTTGCGCGCCTTCGTGACGGCCCACCTCGATCCGAAAGCGGCGCTGGCGTCCTATGACCGCACACAGGCGACTTTGCCGGAACTTCCGGTGAAAGACTGGCGGATCATGGATGACGCGGTTGAGCTTGAGGCCATCTCGGACGCCGTGGCCGTCACCCCCGTGACCCTATCTGGCAGTGAGATCGACGCCCTCATGGCATTCCTTGCGAGTCTGAGCGATCCGGTGGCGCTTGCCGGCCGCATGGGTGTTCCTGAAAAGGTGCCGAGCGGCCTGAAAGTGCCGCGCCCCTGAGATTATTCGCGGGTGACGGCGATAACCTGATCCACAGGAGCGGTGAAGGACACGGGCCGTAGCGCCGGATCGGGCCAGCGGATTGTCACGGTGGCTTCGGTCGCAGCGCCGAGGCCAAAGTGCAGGGGCAGGGCCTGACCGCCCGCGTGGCCGCCGCCGACGACGACCTGCTGGCTCAGGCTCAGATCCCCCGCAGTAACCGTGACGACCGCGCCAATAGCATTGCGGTTGCCGCCCGGCTGGGTGATCGCGACACCGATCCAGTGGCCGGTATCGGACGTCACGTTGCGATACAGCTCGGCCCCGGCGCGGCGGTTGACGACCACCAGATCGAGCCGGCCGTCGCCGTCGAAATCGGCCAGCGCCGCGCCGCGAGAACGCTCCTTGGTCGCCACACCCGCCACATCGGCTTTTTCGATGAAGGTGCCGTCGGCTTGCTGGATCAAAAGGTTGTTGGGGTCTTCCATCGCGTTCGTGGGCATCTGGTCGACATTGCCCTTGGCGATGAAGAGATCGGGCCGGCCGTCATTGTCGATATCGCCAAACTGGGCGTGCCAGCCGGTCGAGGGGCGGCCGTCCGAGCCGTCGAAGGGGCGTTGGGCATAGGTGCCGATCGAGAAGGGGGCGGGCTTGTAGGTGCCGTTGGCTTGGGCGATCTGCATCAACTGGTCGCCCATGGAGGTGAGCATCACCTCGTCGCGCCCGTCGCCCGTCAGGTCTGCGCTCGCAATGCCCATGCCCCAGAGCGAGACCCTCGGCCAGCCGTCCTCCTCGGTGAGAAAGCGGCGCTCCTTGATATCCCACATCTGCTCATAGCCGCCACGGACATAATAGTGCCGGTCGTTCGAAAGGCGCAGGGTCATTCGGCCGCGGGCGTCGCGCGCGGCCAGTATCGACAGGGCGCAGAAGCCCGGCTCAAGCTCTTCATCGCGCCAGCCTTCGGCCTCGGGCCACAGTAGCGTATTCGCGTCACAGGCTTCAAACGGGCCTTCGGGGTCGGTGCGGTCAACATAATGCCCGACCGCGAGGGTGGGCCGCCCGTCGCCTTCCCACCAGCCGGTGAAAGCGGTCGACCAGCGATCTGCCTGCGGCAAACCCCATGCTTCGGTCACATCGTCAAAGGCGCAATCCGGTCCGCCCCGCAACAGGCGGTCAGGCCCGACCCGCAGCACATAGAGATCGATCCAGCCATCCGCGTCGATATCGAGAGGATAGGCGCCGGTCACGTCATTGATCGCGGGGCCTTCTGAAAGCGCGAAATTGAAACTGCCCTCGTTGACGTAAAGAGCGGAGGCATTAGCGCCTCCGGCGAGAAAGATGTCAGGCCGGCCGTCGGCGTTGCAGTCCAAGACAGCGACACCGCCGCCAACGAAGAACTCCCAGTCGCCGGTGTATAGGTGCCCACCGAGCTGATCGGAGCGATCTTCAAACACCGGGTTGGCCGCGTAGACGGCCGAGGCAAGGGAGCCCGCGATCAACAGGGCAAAACCTAGCCGCTTCATCCGGCGCGCGCCTCGCCAAGCGCGGCTTCGGTCACGGCGGTCAGCGCGAGCGCCGTTGCGCCGCGTGCCCAGACAAGATCGCCCCAGGCGTGGATCTCGATCCGGGCAAGGCTGCGGCCCTCGGTCAGGGTCAGTGACTGCATCTCGGTCAAAACTTCATCGGCATAGAGATATTCATAGCGCATCCGCTCGCCCGAGAGGATGATCAGCTCGGGGTCGAACAGCTGAATGACATTGGCAAGGCCCACAGAAAGATAGCGTCCTGCCCGTTGGAAAATGGAACGGGCTGCGAAATTGCCGCTCTTCGCCCGTCCATAGAGCGACTCCAGAAGTTGGTGGGGGCTCTGCAAATTGCGCGTGTTGCGCCCCAGAGCTGTCGAGGCTTCGCGGGCAAGGGCATAGTCGGCGAGATAGGCCTCGAGGCATCCGCGCTGGCCGCAGCGGCAAAGCGCGCCATCGAGTTGGACCTTTGTATGCCCAAGCTCGAGGCCCATGCCGCGAGAGCCGCGGAACAGGCGGTTGTTGAGCACAAGCCCCATGCCGACGCCGTGCTCAATCGTTACGACCGCAAAGTCCGACATGGCGCGGCCGACGCCAAACCAAAGCTCGGCCAAGGTAAGGACGTTGGCATCGTTGTCGATGAGGACCGGGACGCGAAAACGGGCTTCGAACAGCGCTTTGAGATTGAACTCACGTTCTGACATCAGCGGCGACCAGATCACCGTTCCTGTCTGGTGTTCCACGATTCCTGAAAGGCCGATGCCTACGGCGTTGATGTCGGAAAGTTCGTAAGGTGTTTGGCTGAGAAGGAGGCCAATGAGGGCGTCCATCTCATCAAGAAGCTCGTCGGGTGATTTCGTGGCAGAGGGGATCGGCATTGTTGCATCGGCCAGCATATTGCCGGCGAAATCTGTCAGCACCGCCGAATGTCGCTCGTCCGAGACCTTGATCCCGATGACACGACGCCCTTCCGGGACAACCTGAAGAGCGACTGGCGGGCGGCCACGGTTGCCGTCGCGCATCGGGCCTTCGACTTCGCGCAGCATATTGGCGGCGATCAGATCGGCGGTCAGCGCCGTCACCGATCCGGGGCTGATACTGAGGGCTCGGGTGACTTCTGCTCTGGTGGCTCTACCGGCGCCGCGGACGTGTTCGAAGACCTGTTGGCGCAAGGACCGGGCTTCCTGACCGGCATGTGTAAGTAGAGGACCGCACCCCTCTGTGGTTTGCGATGATTCGACGCCTAAGTTTTCGTTGTCGTCATACATAACTTCAGGGATTGAAATATTTTCTGCGGTTGCGAAGCGGTTTTGGCCCCATTGTCGGCAATCATCGGCAGTCTGACGAATAAAATATCGCCTGACTAGGGGTATTTATTTCAGAGCAAGCCCTATCGCTCAATTTTTATTTTGACAGCTGAAATAAATTTGGCTTTGTTAGCGCTGTCAGGCCGCAGGGCCTGCTGCCCCATGTTTCGGGGCAAGTGAAACGGGAGGAATACATGCACAAGTCTATTCTCGCCGCGGCTATCGCGGTTGTTGGTTTTTCGAGCGCTGCGCTCGCGGAAGGTCTGACCATTGGTGTGAGCTGGTCGAACTTCCAGGAAGAGCGCTGGAAAACTGACGAAGCTGCCATGAAGGCTGCGATCGAAGCCGAAGGCAACACCTACATCTCCGCCGACGCACAGAACTCTGCCGCCAAGCAGATGACCGACGTTGAGGCCCTCATTGCTCAGGGCGCTGACGCGCTGATCATCCTGTCGGTCGACAAAGACGCCATCGGCCCCGCCGTTGACGCCGCTGCCGCCGAAGGCATCCCGGTTGTCGGCTACGACCGTCTGATCGAAGACGCCCGCGCCTTCTATCTGACCTTCGACAACAAGGGTGTCGGCCGGATCATCGCCGAATCCGTCGTCGCGGCGCAGCCTTCGGGCAACTTCGCGATCATCAAGGGCGACAAGGGCGATCCGAACGCGCTGTTCCTGCTTGAGGGCATGATGGAAGTGATCGGCGAGGCCGTAGCCAATGGCACGATCACCATCGTCGGCGAAAGCTTCACCGATGGCTGGAAGCCGGATAATGCCCAGAAGAACATGGAGCAGATCCTCACCGCCAACAACAACGCCGTTGACGCCGTTCTGGCCGAAAACGACGGTATGGCCGGTGGTGCGATTGCCGCTCTTGCCGCTCAGGGCATGAATGTTCCGGTTGGTGGCCAGGACGGCGACCATGCCGCTCTGAACCGCGTTGCCCGCGGCACCCAGACTGTTTCGGTGTGGAAAGACTCGCGTCAGCTTGGTGCTGCCGCCGCGTCGATCGCCGCCGATCTGGCTGAAGGAACTGCGTTGGCTGATGTTGCCGGCGCTGTTCAGTGGAACGGTGGCGCCAATGGCGTCATGATGAGCGCGATCTTCCTCGCGCCGACCCCGATCACCAAAGATAATATCAATGCCGTGATCGAGGCGGGCCACATTGCCAAAGACAAGGTCTGTGAAGGCGCCATGGCTGGCGTCGCCGGCTGCGAATAAGCCGTGACCTCCCGGCGCCGCCCTCCCACGGGGCGGCGCCATTCTATTTCCCAATAACTTTTCGTCGGCGCTGATTGACTTGCCTGTGATAGGGTAGGAGCGCCTGAGTCTTGCCGGCTTTCGGCGACAGACAAACTGGATGATCAAATGACCCAGACACCCTCTTCATCGGGCCAGAGCCCCAAACGTCGTGAAAGTGCAGTCAGCCGTTTACTGCAAGCCACAGAGCTTGACACCCGGCTTCTCGGCATGGTCGCAGCGCTGGCGATGATCTGGATCGGTTTTCATTTCTTCGGCCTCTTCAAGACCGGCTTCGGCGCTTTCCTGACCCCCCGCAACCTGTGGAACCTTTCGGTCCAGACGTCCTCGATCGGGATCATGGCGACGGGCATGGTTCTGGTGATTGTTACCCGCAATATTGACCTGTCGGTCGGCTCGATCCTTGGCTTTTGTGCCATCGCCATGGGGATGATGCAGGTGCATATCCTGCCGCAGTATCTCGGCCTTGGTCATCCGGCGATCTGGATCATCACGGTGATCTTCGGGATGGCCGTTGGCGCCGTGATCGGTGCGCTGCATGGCTGGTTGATCGCCTATCTCGCGATCCCTGCCTTCATCGTGACGCTGGGCGGCCTTCTGGTCTGGCGCGGCGCGGCCTTCCTTGTGGCGCGCGGTGAGACGATCTCGCCGGTCGATGCCACCTTTGCCCTCCTGGGCGGTGGCCCCTATGGCGCAGTTGGCGCGATGGGCAGCTGGATTGTCGGTCTGATCGGCTGTGCGGCGGTGATCTATATGATCGTCGCCGGGCGCCGCAAACGCAAAACCTTTGGCTTTCCGCAGCGCCCCGTCTGGGCTGAATACTTCCTTTCGGCGCTTGGCTGCGGTGTGATTGTCGGCGCGGTGCTTCTGGTGAATTCCTATTATTGGCCGCGCGGCATCGTTCGTTCCTATGCCGCAGAGAACAACATCGAGATCCCCGAGGGCGGCCTTTTCATCTCGCATGGGTTTGCAATCCCGGTTCTGATCCTTCTTGGCGTCGGCATCGGCATGACCATCCTGATGAACAGAACGCGCTTTGGCCGCTATGTCTTTGCCATCGGGGGAAACCCCGAGGCCGCCAAGCTTGCCGGCATCAATACCCGCTGGATGACGGTCAAGATCTTTGCGCTGATGGGCCTTTTGACCGGCCTTTCCTCGGTTGTCGCCTCGGCCCGCCTAGGTTCGGCCACCAACGCGCTTGGCACGCTCGACGAGCTTTACGTTATCGCCGCCGCAGTGATCGGAGGCACCAGCCTCGCCGGTGGCGTCGGCACGATCTATGGCGCGATCCTTGGCGCTTTTGTCATGCAGTCGTTGCAGACCGGCATGGTGCTGGTGGGCTTTGACGCCGCCATGCAGCAGATCGTTGTCGGATCGGTTCTGGTCCTCGCGGTCTATCTCGACAACCAATACCGCCGCGCTTCGAAATAGGAGGTTGTGATGAGCAATTCCGAACAGAAAACCCCGCTTGTCGATCTGCGCAATATCTCGATCTCGTTTGGCGGGATCAAGGCGGTCGATGATGTCTCGCTCGATCTTTATCCCGGCGAGGTCGTCGGCCTTCTCGGCCACAACGGCGCCGGGAAATCGACGCTGATCAAGATCCTGTCGGGCGCTTACGAGGCCGACAGCGGCGAGATCTGGATCAACGGCGAAAAGGCCGAGATCAACAGTCCGCGCGATGCCCGCGACTATAATATCGAGACCATCTATCAGACGCTTGCGCTGGCGGATAACCTCGATGCCGCCTCTAACCTTTTCCTTGGGCGGGAATTGGTCGGCCGGTTTGGCATGGTCGATGACGCGCGGATGGAGGCCGAGACGCGCAAGATCATGGCCCGCCTCAACCCCAACTTCAAAAAGCTGAAAGAGCCGGTGAGCGCGCTTTCGGGCGGCCAGCGCCAGTCGGTCGCTATCGCCCGCGCGGTCTATTTCAACGCGCGCATCCTGATCATGGACGAGCCGACTGCCGCTCTTGGCGTGCATGAAACGGCCATGGTGGCCGACCTCATCAAGGAACTGAAGGCGCAAGGCCTCGGCATCTTCCTCATCAGCCACGACACGCGCGAGATGATGGAGCTGTGCGATCGGGTCTCTGTGATGAAGAACGGTCAGATGATCGGGACAGAGCGGGTCGAGGATGTGACCGAAGACGATATCCTGTCGATGATCATTCTCGGAAAGAACCCCAAACGCGAGGCCGCCTGATGTATCTCGGCCTCGATCTGGGCACCTCCGGCCTCAAGGGCGTGGTGGTGGCCCCAGATCAAACGATCCTCGCCGAGGCGACTTCGCCGCTTTCCGTGTCGCGGCCCCACAGCAGCTGGTCGGAGCAGGATCCGGCCGATTGGATCGCCGCTTGCGAGGCGGTGTTGGCGGCACTCGGGGCGAAGGTCTCCCTCCAAGGCGTCGATGCCATCGGCCTTTCGGGCCAGATGCACGGGGCGACGCTGCTTGACGCGTCCGACAAGGTCTTGCGCCCCTCGATCCTGTGGAACGACACGCGTTCCGCCAAAGAGGCGGCCGAGCTTGACGCCGATCCCCGCTTTCGCGCCATCACCGGCAATATCGTCTTTCCGGGCTTCACAGCGCCCAAGCTTGTCTGGTGCGCCCGTCACGAGCCCGAGCTTTTCGGGCGGGTGGCGAAGGTTCTTCTGCCGAAAGACTATCTCCGCCTGTGGCTGACCGGCGAACACGTGGCCGAGATGTCGGATGCCGCTGGCACCTCGTGGCTCGACACAGGGGCGCGCGATTGGTCGGACGACCTTCTTGCCGCGACAGGCCTCACGCGGGCGCAGATGCCTCGGCTGGTCGAAGGATCCGAAGTGTCGGGCGGCCTGCGCGGCGATCTGGCTGCGCGATTTGGCCTGCGTGCTGGCGTCCCCGTGGCCGGGGGCGGCGGCGACAACGCGGCAAGTGCTGTGGGCGTGGGTGTGGTGAAGGCCGGGCAGGCTTTCGTCAGCCTCGGCACCTCGGGCGTTCTGTTCGCGGCCTCCGACGCCTATCAGCCCGACGCCGCCTCGGCGGTGCACAGTTTCTGCCATGCTCTGCCGGACACTTGGCACCAGATGGGGGTGATCCTGTCGGCCGCTGACGCGCTCAATTGGTTCGCGGCCAACCTTGGCGAAGATGCTGCGGTGCTGACTGGATCGCTCGGGGCCCTGCAGGCACCGGGCCGGCCCCTGTTCCTGCCCTATCTCGGCGGCGAGCGGACCCCGCACAACGACGCGGCCATCCGCGCCTCCTTCCTGCATCTCGATCACGCCGCCGACCGCGCCGCCATGGTGCGGGCGGTGCTCGAAGGCGTAACCCACGCGGTGCGCGACAGCTATGACGCGCTCACCGGCACAGGCACAAGGATCGAGAGCCTGATCGCCGTCGGCGGCGGCTCGCGGTCCGACTATTGGCTCAAAGCCATTGCCACCTCGCTTGGCCTGCCCATCTCGGTGCCGGTGGCCGGCGATTTCGGCGGGGCCTTTGGCGCGGCCCGTCTGGCGATGATGGCCGCAAACGGGGCAGGGGCCGAAATTGCGACCGCCCCCCAGATCGCCAAGACGATCGAACCGGACACCACGCTCACCAGCGCCTTTGCCGAGGCCCACGCCCGCTACCGCGCCGCCTATTCGGCCCTGAGGGGCCTGACCTGAAAGGACCAAGACATGACCAGCTTCTTCGCCTCGATCCCCACGATCGCCTATGAAGGCCCCGAGACAGACAACGAATTTGCCTTCCGCCACTACAACCCCGACGAGGTGATCCTCGGCAAGCGGATGGAAGACCACCTGCGCTTTGCCATCGCCTATTGGCACAGCCTCGCCTGGCCGGGTGGCGATCCCTTCGGCGGGCAGACCTTCGACCGCCCGTGGTTTGGCGACACGATGGAGCTTGCCAAGCTCAAGGCCGACGTGGCCTTCGAGATGTTCGACATCCTCGGCGCGCCGTTCTTCTGCTTTCACGATGCCGATGTGCGCCCCGAAGGCGCGAGCTACGCCGAGAACACCGCGCGCCTGCAAGAGATCACCGATTATTTCGCGGCCAAGATGGAGGGCCGCAAGACCAAGCTTCTGTGGGGCACTGCCAACCTCTTTTCGCACCGCCGCTTCATGTCGGGCGCGGCAACCAACCCCGATCCCGAAGTTTTTGCCTATTCGGCGGCCACGATCAAAGCCTGCATGGATTCCACCCGCCAGCTGGGCGGCCAGAACTATGTTCTGTGGGGCGGGCGCGAGGGCTATGAGACCCTTCTCAACACCGATCTGGGCCGCGAGCGGGCGCAGGCGGGGCGGATGCTGCAAATGGTCGTCGACTACAAATACAAGACCGGCTTCAAAGGCACGATCCTGATCGAACCCAAGCCGCAGGAGCCCACCAAGCACCAGTATGATTTCGACGTGGCAACAGTTTATGGCTTCCTCAAGGACTTCGGTCTTGAGAACGAGGTGAAGGTCAACATCGAGCAGGGCCACGCTATCCTTGCCGGCCATTCCTTTGAACACGAGCTGGCGCTGGCGCGCGAGCTGGGTATCTTCGGCTCGATCGACATCAACCGCAACGATTACCAGTCGGGCTGGGATACCGACCAGTTCCCCAACAACGTCCCTGAAATGGCGCTGGCCTTCTACGAGGTTCTGCGCGCGGGCGGCTTCACCACGGGCGGCACCAACTTCGACGCCAAGCTGCGCCGCCAGAGCCTTGACGCCGAAGACCTGATCCTTGCGCATGTAGGCGGCATGGACGCCTGTGCACGCGGTCTCAAGGCGGCGGCGAAGATGCTTGAGGATGGCAAGCTAGAAGCCGCCCGCGATGCGCGCTATGCCGGATGGGAGACCGCCGAGGGCAAGGCACTGCTTACGAGCGATCTTGAGAGCATCTCCCAGAAGGTTCTGGCGGAAAGTATCGATCCTCAGCCGCGCTCGGGCCGGCAGGAGCGGCTGGAAAACCTTGTGAACCGGTATCTTTGAGGTGCAGGATTGAGAGAAATTTGCCGCTGTCCCGGCCTCAGTCCCAAACCACTTCAATCAGGAACGCAGGCTCTCGGGACTGTATCTCGTCGATCCCAGCCCAACTGCCGCTCTTGCCGAGTGGCGGCTGTTTTGTTCCACATAGGTTCGCAGTTTTCTCCGCCGTTTGAGCAAATATGAATTCGTCCGTCGGCGCCGCCCCGCCTGTGCTTCTATGCGAATTGAGTTTGCCTCGACCTGCGCCTATAGGGTGAAGGAATGAACGCCCCCGGAAAATCATGACACCGTTGACCTCCCGACCCTCTGCCGGCGATCGTCCGGCGCCCTTCCTGCCCATGAGCCGCGCCGAGATGTCGGCGCTCGGCTGGGACGAGTGCGATATCGTTCTGGTGACGGGCGATGCCTATGTCGATCACCCGAGCTTTGGTATGGCTCTGATCGGGCGGGTGCTGGAGGCGCAAGGCTTCCGCGTCGGCATCATCTCGCAGCCGGACTGGACCTCGGCCGAGCCGTTCCGGGCGCTCGGGCGGCCGCGGCTCTTTTTCGGGGTTACCGGCGGCAACATGGATTCCATGGTCAACCGCTATACCTCGGACCGAAGGCTGCGCCATGACGACGCCTATACGGCCGGCGGCGAGGGCGGCAAGCGGCCCGACCGCTGCACCATCGTCTATGCGCAACGCTGCCGCGAGGCCTATAAGGATGTGCCTTTGGTGATCGGTGGCATTGAGGCCTCGCTGCGCCGGATCGCGCATTATGACTATTGGTCCGACAAGGTGCGCCGCTCGATCCTCGCTGATGCCAAGGGCGATCTTCTGCTCTATGGCAATGCCGAGCGCGCGGTGGTCGAGGTGGCCAACCGGCTGGCTGCGGGCGAGGCCCCGCGCGACCTTTGCGATATCCGTGGTGTCGCGCTCTTCCGGCCTGTGCCGGAGGGCTATACCGAACTGCCCGCCGACGATTTGGACTCGGCCGACGAAGCTGCCAAGCGCATTTCCGGCGATACCGTGATCCGCTTGCCGTCCTTCGAACAGGTCGAGACCGATAAGGATGCCTACGCCCGCGCCAGCCGCGTGCTGCACCGCGAAGCCAACCCCGGCAACGCCCGCCCGCTGGTCCAGCGCCACGGCGACCGCGACCTCTGGCTCAATCCGCCGCCCATCCCCTTGAGTGCCGAGGAGATGGACGCCGTCTACGACCTTCCCTATGCGCGGGTGCCGCATCCCTCCTATGGCGAGGCCAAGATTCCGGCCTATGACATGATCAAGACCTCGGTCACGGTCATGCGCGGCTGTTTCGGCGGCTGCACCTTCTGCTCGATCACCGAGCACGAAGGCCGCATCATCCAGAGCCGGTCCGAAGGCTCGATCCTGCGCGAGATCGAGCTGATCCGCGACAAGACGCCGGGGTTTGCGGGGGTGATCTCGGATATCGGCGGGCCAACCGCGAATATGTATCGCATGGCCTGCAAGGACCCCAATATCGAGAAGAACTGCCGCCTGCCGTCCTGCGTATTCCCGGATATTTGCCCCAACCTCAACACCAGCCACGACGATCTGATCCGCCTTTACCGCAAGGTTCGCGAGGTGAAGGGCATCAAGAAGGTGATGGTGGCCTCGGGCGTGCGCTATGACATTGCGGTCAAGAGCCCCGAGTATATCGAGGAGTTGGTGACCCACCATGTCGGCGGCTATCTCAAGATCGCGCCGGAACATACCGAGCGCGGGCCGCTCGATGTGATGATGAAGCCGGGCATCGGCACCTATGACCGCTTCAAGGAAATGTTCGACGCCGCCGCGCAGAAGGCGGGCAAGAAATACTATCTGATCCCCTATTTCATCGCCGCCCACCCCGGCACGACCGACGAGGATATGCTGAACCTCGCGCTGTGGCTGAAGAAGAACCACTATCGCGCCGATCAGGTCCAGACCTTCCTGCCCTCGCCCATGGCGACGGCGACGGCCATGTATCATACCGGCGTCAACACGTTGCACGGGGTCCGCCGCGGCGGATCGCAAACGGTCGAGACGGTGCGCGGCGGGCGTCAGCGCAAGCTGCACAAAGCCTTCCTGCGCTACCACGATCCCGAGAACTGGCCGCTCTTGCGCGAGGCGCTGAAATCCATGGGCCGTGCCGATCTGATCGGGCCGCGCCCCAATCAGCTCGTCCCAGCCTATCAGCCGGTCGGAACAGGGCAGGGGGGCGACAAGAAACGCGCCTCGCGCCCCAATTCCCGGCCGATGAAGTTTACCACCAAGGGCGTGCCGTTTCCGAAGAAGTAGGCTCTCGGCCGGATCAGGCTTTGCCCTCTGGCGGTGGCGCCACCGGGGCGGCCCGCTCCAGGACAGCGGCAAAGAAGCCGTCGGTGTCGTGGCGCGCGGGCGTGAGCGAGAGGGTGTCACTGCCCAGAGCCTCGGCCAGTTCCGGCGCGGCCTCGCCCAAGGGCGCCAGCCGGAAGGCGGGATTGGCGGCAAGGAAGGCGCTCACCTGATCTTCGTTCTCCTCTGGCAAGAGCGAACAGGTCGCATAGACCAGCCGCCCGCCGGGCCTCACCAGCCGCGCGGCGCTGGCGAGGATGCGGGCCTGCAGGGCCACGAGGTTGGCGAGCCCCTCCTCTCCCGTCTCGCGCCAGCGGGCATCGGGATTGCGTCGCCAGGTTCCGGTGCCGCTGCAGGGGGCGTCGATCAACACCCGATCGAAGCTCGCCTTGTGGCGCTTGACCCAGCGGTCGGATTCACTGGCCAGAACCCGAACCTCGGTATTGTGCACGCCCGCATTGCGAAGGCGCTCAGCGCAGCGTTTCACGCGGGCCTCGTTCACATCGCAGGCAACGATCCGACCCCGGTTGTTCATCTGCGAGGCGATGGCCAGCGTCTTGCCGCCCGCGCCGGCGCAGAAATCGACGACCCGATCGCCGGGCTGCGCATCGAGAAGCGCGGCGACAAGTTGGGAGCCTTCGTCCTGAATCTCGACCTCGCCGGTCTTGAGCCACGGCAGCCGGGCGAGAGAGAGGCGTTCGGGCAGGCGAATGCCCTGTGGCGCGAATTTTGTGGCTGCGGCGTCTAGGCCGAGCTCCTTGAGCCCCTGCAGCACGGCGGCGCGTGTCGTCTTGAGCTGGTTGACCCGCAGATCAAGCGAGGGAGGCGCAAGGGTCGCCGCCATCTCGGCCCCAAAGGCCGCGCCAAAGCGCCGCCGTAGGGGCGCGACCGCCCAGTGCGGAACTTCGAGGCGCACCTCTTCGGGCATATCGGGATGATCCAGAGTGCCGCCCTGCAGAGCTGCCGCCAGAGCCGCTTCGCGGTCGGTCAGGGCGGCGGGGGCGAACCTCGCGCCATTGAACAGGCGCTGCATCTGCTCGGGCGTTTTTGCCTCGGTAAGCACCAGCCACGCCACCAGCCGGTTGCGCGGGGTGCCACTGTTCCCGAGCCGGTTCAGCCACCAGCCTAGCCGTGCCCGATGCCGCAGGAGATCGTAGACCAGCTCGAGGATCGCCCCCCGGTCCTTGTCGCCGAAATGCCGGCGGGCCCGGAAGAAAGCCGAGGTCACCGCATCCGCAGGGCGCGCGGTGTTTTCGACGTCGCTCGAGAGGTCGAGAGTGGCTTGCAGAAGGGGGGCAGGGATCACGGCAGGACGGCTTTGTTGAAGGCGCCCACACCGGCGCAGGCGCGAGGGGTAGTCCTAGTCGCTGTTCCTACCCGTTGTCCAGCCGCCAGTGGGTTCTTGCCGGAGGCCGCTCACCAGAGACGAGTTTGAATTCGTCAAATATCCCCGCACTTATCATACCTCGAGCCCAAGCGCGCTGGCGGGAACGAGGATGTCCGCGAGGGTTTGTCTGTCGAACACGGCGAGGAATGCGGCGGTCGCGGCCATTCCAACGCCGATTAAGCGGCAGTCGGAGGCGATGGCGCAGCCGCGGCAGTCGAAACAATCAAAACCGGTTTCAGTCAGGCGCAGGACCTGACCCAAGTTGATTTCGCCCGGCTCAAGCGCCAAGCGCAGGCCGCCTTTCCGGCCACGAACGGCTTCCAGATATCCGGCACGACTGAGGTGATTGACGACCTTCTTGACATGCGCTCGTGAGATATCGAACGCGGCGCCGATCTCTTCGATGGTCACCAGCCTCTCGCCGGAACTGGCCGCAAAAATCATCACGCGAAGGGCGTAGTCTGAGAATTTGGTAAGCTGCATAGCGAGGCCTTGCACGATCTTTGATAGAACCTGTCGTCCAACATCAATGTTAGCGGGCAGGTGTCAAACCCGAAATTTTGGAGTGATGGCAAGTGTATCATCATGCTTCCAGAAAAGAGACATATAATTTGATCCTAATCAAATCGGGGCGACCGGAAATGGGGCAAAAGCATCGCATGGAAACTCGCATCCTACGCCATTTCCTATCCTTGATTCTGTCGGCTTCGCTGTTACTGGCTGCCGCCGCGCAAGGGGTGCTGGCCGCCAGCGCACCTGTCGGCCCTCTGACTGAGATGGTCATTTGCTCGCATAGCGGCGACAGCACCGTCGTCCTGGTGGACGCAAACGGCGACCCTGTCGATCCGGCCGAACCTTGTGCGATGGGCCACTGTTTTCTCTGCAGCAGTGGCGGCATCGCTGGGCCGCTTCCTGAAGGCCCAAAGCTTCTCGAGCTCTCGACATCGCGGCCGGCCGACTGGGTCGAAGCCTCGATTGTCGAGGTGGTTCGGCCGCTTCACCCGATGACGGCGCGCGCGCCCCCTTTTGAGACCTGATATAATGATCTTCTCTCCCGCCAGATTTCAGCACATGCTGTCTGTCTTGATCGCCGAGACATGGCGTCCAACGTCCCGCGGGGCTGTTCACGTTTCTTGGCAGGAAGGGTGGAACGCGAAAGCCGGACGAAGCTGGCGGAGAGCCCTGCAAAGCATCAGGGCGGGCTTGGCGACGGTCGTCCTGATTGCCGGATTTTTTCTGCCGATTTCGGCGCAAGCGGCGCCATTCCTTGCAGAATTCCTGCCCAAGGTCTCGGCAGCGGATCTGGTGCCGGGCGCAGAGGCCTACGGTCCGATCCGTGATGACGTTCCTGTCGCCCCGATCCTTCGCGGCGGAGAAACGATCGGTTGGGCCTTTATTACCTCTGATTTCGTCGGAACGACCGGATATTCTGGCAAACCGATCCATGTGCTTGTCGCGGCGGGGCCTGATGCCGTCCTTCTCGGGGTCAAGCTTGTCAAACACTCCGAACCCATCGTTCTGATCGGCATCCCCGAAGCGCGGATGCAGGAACTTACCTCGAGCTATGCCGGCCTCGATCTCAAACTCGCGGCGAATGACGAGGAGCACGAACTCAACATCATTTCCGGCGCGACCGTCACGGTCATGATCATTGACGACTCGGTCGTGCGTGCAGGCATCCGGGTTGCGCGGGCCCTAGGTCTGGGCGGCATGGGCACAGTGCAGGCCCCCTCGGGCCCAAGCTATGTCTTGGCGCCTGACGTTTCCGCCGCCGACAACTGGCTCGAGCTTCTGGGCGACGGGACTGTCCGCCGTCTGACGCTGGATGTTGGGCTCATCAACGAGACCTTCGCCGAAAACCCCGATCCGCGTGCCGCGGCGCGGCCCGAGCCGGGGGATCCGGCGGACACCTTCATCGATATGTACACGGCTCTCGTGAGTGTGCCGGGTATTGGGCAGGCCCTGCTTGGCCCGAACGAGTACCGCAATCTCGAAACCTGGCTGGACGAGGGTGAGGAGGCAATCCTTGTCGCTGCACGCGGCGCCTATTCCTTCAAAGGCTCGGGCTATGTCCGTGGCGGCGTTTTCGACCGCTTCCTTCTGGTGCAGGGGGATATCTCGGTCCGGTTCCGCGACCGCGGGCACCGCCGGGTTGGTGCCATTGCTGTCGACGGCGTGCCGACGCTGCCCGAGATGGATCTCTTCAAGATTCCGGCGGATTCAGGCTTTGACCCGACCCAGCCCTTCCGCCTGCAGCTCTTGGTGCATCGCGAAGTCGCCGCCATCGAGAAGGTATTTACGATCTTCGATCTCGGCTATCAGCTGCCGAGCAAGTTCCTTCAGAGGGTGGATTTGCCCCCCGCGGTCCTTGAAGAGGGTGCCGCCGACGACGAACGTGCCGCGCAGACCGCCTTGTGGCAGCGGATCTGGCTCGACAAACAGATCGAGATTGCCGGTCTGGCGGTGATGTTGTTCGTCCTGACAACGGCCTTCTTCTTCCAGTCCTTCCTGACCCGCTCCGAGCGCGTGACCTTCTGGTTCCGAATGGGCTTTCTCACTGTCACGCTGGTGTTTCTTGGCTGGTACGCGAATGCACAGCTGTCGATTGTCAACCTCATGGCCTTGGCCGGCGCATTGATTTCTGGCTTCAGCTGGGACGCATTCCTGCTGGATCCCCTGACCTTCATCCTATGGTTCTCAATTGCGGCCGCCCTGATCTTCTGGGGTCGTGGGGCCTATTGTGGGTGGCTTTGCCCCTTCGGCGCGCTGCAGGAATTGACCAACCGCATCGCCCGCTTCTTCAAGGTGCCTCAATGGACCCTTCCCTGGGGGCTGCACGAGCGGCTTTGGGCCGTCAAATACATCATCTTCCTTGGGCTCTTCGGCGTATCGCTGGCGTCGATCGAACAGGCCGAGCATCTGGCCGAGATCGAGCCGTTCAAAACGGCGATCGTTCTCAAGTTCGCGCGCAGCTGGCCGTTTGTTCTCTATGCGCTGGCGCTGATCGGGGCCGGGCTCTTCGTTGAGCGTTTCTATTGTCGCTATCTGTGTCCGCTTGGCGGGGCCTTGGCGATCCCGGCGCGGATCCGGATGTTCGATTGGCTCAAGCGCTATCGCGAGTGTGGCAATCCCTGCCGGATCTGCGCGCAGGATTGCATGGTTCAGGCGATCCATCCCACCGGCGAGATCAACCCCAATGAATGCCTGAACTGCATGCACTGTCAGGTTCTCTACCAATCCAAGAACACCTGTCCGGTCGTTATCCGGCAGGCCAAGCGGCGCCAAGCCGCGTCTTCACCGCCACCGCAGACATGATCGGCGATGGCAAAACGAGAGAAATTCCAACCTGCAATAAAGGAGACCATTATGTCTGACACAGCAGGAAGAAAGGGCATCAGCCGCCGCGGGCTGCTGGGTGCTACGGCGGGGGGCGCGGCCGCAACTGCGCTAGGTGTTCCAGCATCTGCTGTTCTGGCCGGCCTGACCGGCGCTGCAGTTGTCGGAAGCGCGACGGCGGCGTCGGCTTCTCCGGAGGCCAATCTGGCGCCGGGCGAACTTGACGAATACTACGGCTTCTGGTCGTCGGGCCAGACCGGCGAGATGCGAATTCTCGGCATCCCGTCGATGCGCGAACTGATGCGCGTGCCGGTGTTCAATCGCTGCTCGGCCACTGGTTGGGGGCAGACTAACGAGTCTCTCAAGATCCTGACTGAGGGCCTGACCGACAAGACCCGCAAGCAGCTGGCAGCTGACGGCAAGAAAACCCATGACAACGGCGACCTGCACCATGTGCACATGTCCTTCACCGAGGGCGAATACGACGGCCGCTATCTCTTCATGAACGACAAGGCCAACACCCGCGTTGCGCGTGTTCGTTGCGACGTGATGAAGGCTGACAAGATCATCGAGATCCCGAACGCCAAGGCAATCCACGGCCTGCGCCCGCAGAAGTGGCCCCGCACCAACTATGTCTTCGCCAACGGTGAAGATGAGACCCCGATCGTCAACGATGGTTCGGTGCTCGACGATCCGTCGCAATACGTCAACTTCTTTACTGCGGTCGATGCCGACGAGATGGTCGTTGCCTGGCAGGTCATGGTGTCGGGCAACCTCGACAACACCGACGCCGACTATGACGGCAAATATGCCTTCTCGACCAGCTACAACAGCGAGATGGGCGTCAACCTCGGTGACATGACCGCCGCGGAAATGGACCACGTTGTGGTCTTCAACATTGCCGCGATTGAAGCCGGTATCGCCTCTGGCGACTACACCGAACTCAACGGGGTCAAGGTGATCGACGGCCGCAAGGGTCAGAACAAGACCTACACGCGCTATGTTCCGATCCCCAACAACCCGCACGGCTGCAACATGGCGCCCGACAAGATCCACCTGTGCATCGGTGGCAAACTGTCGCCGACCGTGAGCGTGATTGATGTCCGCAAACTCGACGACTTGTTCGCCAAAGATATCGATCCGCGTTCGGTTATCGTGGCCGAACCGGAAGTGGGTCTTGGGCCGCTACACACCGCATTCGATGGCGATGGTAATGCCTTTACGACCGTGTTCCTCGATAGCCAGGTTGTGAAATGGAACATCGAAAAGGCTGTGCGCGCCTATGCGGGTGAGACTGTCGATCCGATCATCTCCAAGGTCGACGTCCAATATCAGCCCGGTCACAACTCGACCTCGATGGGCGAGACCTTGGGCGCAGACGGCAAGTGGCTGATCTCGATGAACAAGTTCTCGAAAGACCGGTTCCTCAATGTGGGCCCGCTCAAACCCGAGAACGAGCAGCTGATCGCGCTCGACGGTGACAAGATGACGGTTGTCCACGATGGCCCGACTTTTGCCGAACCGCACGACAGTATCCTTGTTCACCGCTCGGTCGTGAACCCGCTCAACATCTGGAACCGTCAGGATCCGATGTGGGCCGAGACACGCAAGCAGGCCGAAGCCGATGGTGTCGACATCGATGATTGGATGGAAACGATCATCCGTGATGGCAACAAGGTCCGGGTCTATATGTCCTCGATGGCGCCGACCTTCAGCCTTGAAAGCTTCACGGTCAAAGAGGGCGATGAGGTCACGGTCATTATCACCAACCTTGATGACATCGATGACCTTACCCACGGCTTTTGCATGGGCAACCATGGCGTCGCGATGGAGATCGGGCCGCAGGCGACCGCCTCGGTGACCTTCACCGCGGCGAACGCGGGTGTCTACTGGTACTATTGCCAGTGGTTCTGCCACGCGCTCCACATGGAGATGCGCGGCCGTATGTTCGTTGAGCCGAAGTAAAGCGATATACAATGCGCCCCGCGATCCTTCTGGTGTTGACCCTGGCTTTCCTGACTGTCGCGGCCCCTTGGGCGGCGGCGGAGACCATGGTCGCAGCGGAACGCGGGGCGCTGCTTCGCGCCATCGCCGAAGCAAATAGCGGCGATGTCCTAATTCTCGAGCCGGGCCGTCACGATGGCCCGGTTCTTCTGGACCGGCCCGTCACGATTGAGGGGTTTGGAAGGGCGGAAATCGATGGCGGCGGGCTAGGGAGTGTCATCACCATTGCGGGTGACGAGATAACCGTTCGGGGCCTGACCATCATCGGATCCGGTAGTTCGCACGAAACCATCGATTCAGGTATCCAGCTCAAGAGGGGCGTGACTGGGGCCCTGATTGAGAACAACCGAATTCTCGGCAATCTTTATGGCGTGGATGTTCATGGCGCGGTAGGCACGGTCGTGCGCGGCAATACGATCATCGGTCGCGAAGATCACCGGATGAATGATCGCGGCAACGGGGTCTACGTCTGGAATGCGCCCGGCACGCTGATCGCGGAGAACGATATCAGTCTTGGCCGCGACGGCATCTTCGTGAACACATCCAACGACGGAGTTTTTCGCGATAACCTGTTCCGGCAGCTGCGCTTTGCGGTGCATTATATGTACGCCAACAACAGCGAAGTCAGCGGTAATGTGTCGATCGGCAATCACCTCGGCTATGCTTTGATGTTTTCGAACCGCATCAAGGTTCACGACAATATCTCCCTCAGCGACAATTCCTATGGGCTCATGCTCAATTACGCCAACAACGTTGAGATGCGGGGCAATCTGGTTCGGAGTGCTGTCGAGAAGTGTCTCTTCATCTACAACGCCCACAAGAACACAATTGCAGACAACCGCTTTGAGGATTGTGGGATCGGGATACATTTCACGGCCGGGTCCGAACGCAATCTGATCTCCGGGAATTCCTTTTTGAACAACCGAAATCAGGTGAAATACGTTGGCACGCGGATGATTGAATGGAGTGACAAGGGGCGGGGCAACTACTGGTCCGATCATCCGGCCTTCGATCTTGACGGCAACGGCATTGCCGACAGCGCCTTCCACCCCAACGACATGATGGATCATATTCTGTGGTCGCAACCGGCGGCCAAGC
>JAHEBR010000010.1 GCA_024642185.1 Marivivens sp.
ATGGTCAGCAGTCCCCGCCCGAACCTGGGCCCCTTGATCTACTTTACGGCGACCCTGATGGTCGGCCTCTATTTCGCCTTTGCCGCGGTGCAGGGCGATTTCGGCATCTTTCGCCGCGCCGAGGTCGATGCCGAAGCGGCGGCCTTGTCGCAAGAGTTGGGCAAGCTGCAAGCCGAGGTGGACCGCATGGAAAACCTTACCCATCGCCTCTCGGACAGCTACCTCGACCTCGATCTTCTCGACCAGCAGGCCCGCGACGTGCTCGGCATGATCCGCGCCGACGAGATCGTGATCCGATAGACCGAAGATTTGCGCCCCGCGCATGGCACCTATTCCGCCTCGCGTTAGCGATTGGCGCATTGACGCTCGCTTTTCAAAACGGCATCCTCTATAGATAGTTTAACACTAAACTATTTTGCTTTTGCCATATGGAGGAGTCATGGCCGCGAAGAAACCCGCGCAGACACCCAATGTTTCCGCCGAGGAATTGCTCGGCTACTACAGGGAAATGCTGCTTATCCGCCGCTTTGAGGAAAAGGCAGGCCAGCTTTACGGCATGGGCCTGATCGGCGGCTTCTGCCACCTTTATATCGGTCAGGAGGCGGTCGTTGTCGGCCTTGAGGCCTGTGCCAAGGATGGCGACAAGCGTGTCACCTCTTATCGTGACCACGGGCATATGCTCGCCTGCGGAATGGACGCCAAGGGCGTGATGGCCGAGCTGACGGGCCGGATCGGCGGCTATTCCAAGGGCAAGGGCGGCTCGATGCACATGTTCTCGAAAGAGAAGCATTTCTACGGCGGCCACGGCATCGTCGGCGCTCAGGTGCCGCTGGGCGCGGGCCTTGCCTTCTCTGACAAGTATCGCGGCAACGACAACGTGACCTTCGCCTATTTCGGCGACGGCGCCTCGAACCAGGGCCAGGTCTACGAGACCTATAACATGGCCGAGCTTTGGGATCTTCCGGTCGTCTTCGTGATCGAGAACAACCAATACGCCATGGGCACCTCGATGAAGCGCTCGACCAAGTCGACCACCCTTTACGGGCGCGGCGCGGCCTATGGCATCGCGGGCGAAGAGGTCGATGGTATGTCGGTCCTCGCCGTCAAGGAAGCGGGCGAACGGGCCGTGGCGCACTGCCGCGCGGGCAAGGGCCCCTATATCCTCGAGGTCAAGACCTACCGTTATCGCGGCCATTCGATGTCGGACCCGGCGAAATACCGGACCCGCGAAGAGGTCCAGAAAATGAAGGAAGAGCGCGACCCCATCGAACAGATCCGCTCGATCCTGCTGACCGGCAGCCACGCCAGCGAGGACGACCTCAAGAAGATCGACAAAGAGATCAAGGATATCGTCAACGACTCCGCCGAATTCGCGAAAACCAGCCCCGAGCCGGATCTGTCCGAGCTTTGGACCGATATCTACGCGGAGGCCAACTGATGGCGCATTTCGAGATTCACGCCAACGATGTGGCGGAAGCCAAAGAGTTCTATAGCACGGTCCTAGGCTGGACGTTTTCTGCCATGCCCGGCGGCGAAGCGGTGGAATACCAGATCATCAAAGGCAAAGGCGTCGGCGGTCGCAACAAGCTGACCGGCGGCATGATGCGCCGGATGGGAGCCCCTTCGCCTGCAGGGAGCGCAATTCGCGGATGCACGGTGACGTTCGAAGTTAGCGATGTTGACGCTGCCTACGCGACTGCCTTGGCAAATGGCGGGGCCGAAGCGCTCCCGCCCGCCGACTATCCCGGCTTTGGTCGCGTCGCCTATTGCGAAGACGGACAGGGCAATATTTTCGGAATGATGACCCCCGCGAAGGGAGACAAGTAACATGGCAATCGAAATCCTGATGCCCGCCCTCTCTCCGACGATGGAGGAAGGCACGCTGGCCAAGTGGCTCGTGAAAGAAGGTGATACCGTCGCCGCAGGCGATATCCTCGCCGAGATCGAGACCGACAAGGCAACGATGGAGTTTGAAGCGGTCGACGAAGGCGTGATCGGCAAGATCCTCGTGCCCGCGGGCACCGAAGGCGTGAAGGTCAACACCCCCATCGCCATCATCGCCGGTGAGGGCGAGGATGTGAGCGCGGCACCTGCCGCCGCCGCCCCTGCCCCGGCGGCCCCCGCCGCTCCGGCAGCGCCCGCGGCCCCTGCGGCTCCGGCTCCGGCGGCACCTGTCGCCAACACCAGCCCCGACTGGCCCGAAGGCACCGAGACCCGCCAGCAAACGGTTCGCGAAGCCCTGCGCGACGCGATGGCCGAAGAGATGCGCCGCGATGGGGACGTGTTCCTGATGGGCGAAGAGGTGGGCGAATACCAGGGCGCCTACAAGATCAGCCAGGGAATGCTTGAAGAATTCGGTGCCAAGCGCGTGATCGACACGCCGATCACCGAGATGGGCTTTGCCGGCATCGCCACGGGCGCGGCCTTTGGCGGGCTGAAGCCGATCGTCGAGTTCATGACCTTCAACTTCGCCATGCAGGCCATCGACCATATCGTCAATTCGGCCGCCAAGACGCTTTATATGTCGGGCGGCCAGATGGGCGCACCGATGGTGTTCCGCGGCCCCAATGGCGCGGCCGCCCGCGTGGGCGCCCAGCACAGCCAGGACTATGCCGCATGGTATGCCCAGATCCCGGGCCTCAAGGTCGTCATGCCCTATACGGCGTCCGACTATAAAGGCCTGATGAAAAGCGCGATCCGCGACCCCAACCCGGTGATCTTCCTCGAAAACGAGATCCTCTACGGCAAGAGCTTTGAGGTTCCGGTGATGGAGGATTTCACCATCCCCCTTGGCAAGGCCCGCATTGCGCGTGCTGGCACGGATGCGACCATCGTCTCGTTCGGCATCGGCATGACCTATGCGATGGACGCGGCTGAAAAGCTTGCTGCCGATGGCATCAGCGCCGAGGTGATCGACCTGCGCAGCCTGCGGCCGCTTGATTACGACACGGTGCTGGCCTCGGTGATGAAAACCAACCGCTGCGTGACGGTCGAAGAGGGCTGGCCGGTGGGTTCCATCGGCAACCACCTCTCGGCCTATATCATGACCCACGCCTTCGATTACCTCGATGCGCCGGTCCTGAACTGCACGGGCAAGGATGTGCCGATGCCCTATGCGGCCAACCTTGAAAAGCACGCGCTTCTGACGACCGACGAGGTCATCGCCGCCGTGCGCCAAGTCACCTACCGCTAAAGGAGAGACGCGATGCCCACAGAAATCCTGATGCCCGCGCTGTCTCCGACGATGGAAGAAGGCACGCTGGCCAAATGGCTGGTGAAAGAAGGCGATACGGTCAAATCCGGCGATATCCTCGCCGAGATCGAGACCGACAAGGCGACGATGGAGTTCGAGGCCGTCGATGAAGGCGTGATCGGCAAGATCCTTGTGCCCGCAGGCACCGAGGGCGTGAAGGTCAACGTGGCCATCGCCGTTCTTCTCGAAGACGGCGAGAGCGCCGCGGATATCGGCACCTCTGCCCCTGCCGCGCCCCCCGCTGCTGTGCCTGCTCCGGCCGCTGCTGCAGCTCCCGCCGCTGCTCCGGCACAGGCCGCCCCCAAAGCCGCCTCGGGCGAGCGCGTCTTCGCCTCGCCTCTGGCGCGCCGGATTGCCGCCCAGAAGGGGCTTGATCTTGCTGCCGTGGCTGGCTCCGGCCCGCATGGTCGGATCGTCAAGGCCGACGTCGAGGGTGCGACCGCCGCACCCAAGGCGGCGGCCCCTGCCCCGGTTGCGGCGCCAGCCGCCGCTCCGGCGATGGCCGCTGGCCCCTCGACCGATGTGGTTCTCAAGACCTATGCCGACCGCCCCTTCACCGAGGTCAAGCTCGACGGGATGCGAAAGACCATCGCCGCCCGCCTGACCGAAGCCAAGCAGACCGTGCCGCATTTCTACCTGCGCCGCGATATCGAGCTTGATGCGCTCATGGCCTTCCGCGCCCAGCTGAATGCCGGGCTCGAAGCGCGCGGCGTGAAGCTTTCGGTCAATGACTTCATCATCAAGGCCTGTGCGCTGGCGCTCCAGCAGGTTCCGGCCGCCAATGCCGCCTGGGCGGGCGACCGCGTGCTGCAGTTCGAGAAATCGGACGTGGCCGTGGCCGTGGCCATCGAGGGCGGGCTTTTCACGCCCGTGCTGAAGGATGCCGAGACCAAGACCCTCTCGGCGCTGTCGACCGAGATGAAAGACCTCGCCGCCCGCGCCCGCACCCGCAAGCTTGCGCCGCACGAATATCAGGGCGGCAGCTTTGCGATTTCCAACCTCGGGATGTTCGGCATCGACAATTTCGACGCGATCATCAACCCGCCCCACGCCGCGATCCTTGCGGTTGGCGCGGGGGTGAAAAAGCCGGTGGTCAAGGCCGATGGCTCGCTCGGCGTTGCCACGGTGATGTCGGTCACGCTCTCGGTCGATCACCGGGTGATCGACGGGGCGCTCGGGGCCAACCTTCTGCAGGCGATCAAGGACAACCTTGAAAATCCGATCGCCATGCTGGCCTGAATCTAAGCTGCCGCAAGGATGTAACCCCGCGCCTCACCGGCGCGGGGTTTTTCGTTCTTGATCTGTGGCGCGGCCGTGTCACCTTTGAGCTGCGCTCACAGGAGAGGACAGATCATGGAATGGAAAGAATATCTCGCTGACACAAACGGAAATTTGGCGACATTCCGAACCGAGCATTCCGGCGCGGTCAAAGGCTTTCTCGAGCTCTATCAAGGCACGATGCAAGACGGTGCGCTCTCGGCCAAGATCAAGGAACTCATGTCGCTGTCCATCGGCATCCATTCCCGCTGCACCGATTGCATTGCCTATCACACCCGCACCGCCCTTCGCGCCGGCGCGACGCGCGAAGAGGTCGTAGAGGCCATCGGCGTTGCGGTCATGATGGGTGGCGGACCGGTCTATATGTATGCCGCCCACGCCATGGAAGCGCTCGAGGAATTCTCGGCCTGACGCCTTAGCCTTCGTCGTCGTGGAGGATCTGATCCATGACGACCGAGGGCTGATCGCAGCCCGCGTCACCCACGATCCGCGCCGGAACGCCGGCCACCGTCTTGCAGCAAGGCACGTCGTGCAAAACGACCGACCCGGCGGCGATGCGGCTGTTGTCGCCGATCTTGATATTGCCCAAAACCTTGGCGCCCGCGCCGATCAAGACACCGTTGCCGATCTTGGGGTGGCGGTCCTCGTCTTCCTTGCCGGTGCCGCCCAGCGTCACCGAATGCAGCATCGAGACATTATCGCCCACGACCGCCGTTTCCCCGATCACGATGGAATGCGCGTGATCGATCATGATGCCTTTGCCAATGCGAGCGGCGGGGTGGATATCGATGCCAAAAACCTCGGACACCCGCATCTGGATGAAATAGGCAAAGTCTCTGCGCCCCTCCTGCCAGAGCCAGTGCGCCAGGCGATAGGCCTGAACCGCTTGATATCCCTTGAAAAACAGAAGTGGCTGAATAAGGCGATGGCAGGCCGGATCGCGATCGAGCACAGCGACAAGGTCGGCACGGGCCGCCTCGGCCAGATCGGGATGCTCGGAAAAGGCCTCATCGGCAATCTCGCGCAGAATCTGCTCCGACATCTCGTCGGACGCGAGCTTCATCGAGATGCGATAGGCCAGCGCACGCTCGAAAGACGCATGGTGCAAGATACCCTGATGCAGCATTGCTCCTATCAACGGCTCGCCACCGATCGCATCACGGGCTTCGACACGGATCCGATCCCAGACGGGATCCACCTTCGCGATTTTGGTCTTCAGCTTTGCCATGGCGGGCCTCACTTTCGCGCTGTTCATAGCGCAGATAGGCAGCTTTCGCAAAGATGAAAGGCCCCTCGGCCCCGCCCGATCGCTTGCGATCAGACAAAAGGCCGCGAGCGCCTCGCAAAAGGCGGGGGTTGCGTGATCCGGCAAGGGCGCGAGGCCGAAGGCAGGGGCGGCCGCCATGACCGAGCCCGAGCCGAAGCGCGGGTGCAGCCTGCCATTTCGCCTCCGATGCCTGTCGGCCCAACGCGCCGCGACCAGAAGATGCCAGGCGGTCGAAGGCCAATCCACCTTGGGCCGCGCCAGAAGAACTCGCGCGGCCATGTCCAGATCTCCCGCCAGAAGCGGCCGCATCAGCCGAGCGAAATACGCGCAGCGGGACCGACCCCGTAACTGGCCGAAATCTGGGAAATCTCGGCCAGCCCCCCACCAGCCCACCCATCGGCAACCTGGTTGGCAGCGGAATAGCGAAAGGAAGGGGCGCTCGTCGTCGCCTCGCGCAAGACCACGCCCCCTTCCAGGATACGGACGAGGTAAAGCTCGCTTTCTTCGCCAAGTGGCACTTCGAAGGCGCTCCAGCTGTCGCCATCGACCCGCGTTCTTCGGATCCAGCTCAGATCCATATCGCCCCCCGAGATAAGCGCTCGCACATGACACGGACGATACGGCCTGAGCCCCGCACCCCTGATAGTCCGCTCCACGTGCGTATAGGACGGATGATCGAGCGCCTTGCCAGCCGGGCCATAGCGATAGTGTCGACTGACATCGCGCAGCGACGCTGGCAGGAAGAGCTGCCGGGGTATCTCGTTGAAAAGGACAAAAACCGATCCGACAGGCCACGCGTCGGGCATGATCCCGTCGGTGCCAGACTGCCCGCGCAGGCGGCGGGACAGATGCCAGGTATCCGGTCCGACAAGCTCCGCCTCCTCAAACTGGAACACTTCCCAGTTTTCGCCGCTGCCATCGCCAATCAGGGCGCGGTTGGCACCTGCGAGAAGGGCCTCACGGGTGGCGCTTGAAAGCGCGCCGCTGACAAGGCGCACTTGCAGCGCCGGCCCGCGGTCGATGCATCCCGACGTGGCGGCAGGGAGGACCGTTTCGGTCAAGCCGACAGTCGCCGGGGCTGATTGAACGAGATCCAGCGAATAGGACTGATCGGTCTGCGACGAATAGAGCGCGGCTTTGGTAGGCCAAGGATCTGCCGAAGCAGCAAACCACGGCCCAACCGGCGCTTCGTCACCTGCGATCAAGGGCAGATCCATGAGAAGGCCCACAACCGGCACCGCCAGAGAAAAGCCGATGCGTCTTGGTGGCCCTACCTCGCGTTGCGGCGCCCGGTAGACGGCAGGCTCGACACGGACCGCCTCGATCGTGCGCTGCGATGTTATGGTCAGCCGGTCAATCCGATACCTCGGGCCGGCCCCATCCCCAAGGCGAAGGATATCGCCCACGCCAAGCTTCGCAGTCGAAGGCGGCAAGCTGAGGCTCACCGTATCCCGCGCAATCCGCGCCTCGGCCAGCCAGCGCTCGGCGATGGCCACGGCCTCGCCGCCATTCAAAAGCAGTGGCAGCTCGCTCACGCTCACCGAGCCGCCCGCCTCGTCGGGCTCGACCACTTCAACGGACTTCGCCGCATACTCCCCATCGGCAGAGATATGCACCAACCGGACACGACCCGATATCTGGGCCTCGCCCTCTCGGCTGTGTTCAATCGCTGGCGTATCGGTGTTCGTGAATACCGCCTGCCCTTCCTCAACATCTGTCGTCGTCGCGAGGGCTCGGTTGAGAAACTTGAGCTTTCCGTCTCGTTCAAACCCATCGAACCCATAAGCCAACATCAAGGGCTGCAAACGCGCACGCGCGGTCTCGCCCCCGTTGGCTGTATAGCCGCGCACAAGCCCGTGGATCCGCGATGTATCGGCGTTTTCGATGCCTGCGCCCCGGCAGATCTCGGCCACGACACCCGCAAGGCTCCGGCCAGCCGCACGCCCACTGATCCAGTGACCTCGGGCATAGTTTCCCCCATCGGACCAAGTCGCCGTATTGGCCGGAAACTCGGGGTAAGGCCGCGCGTCCCAGGCCCAGACATGCGAACGGTTGACGTCGACCATAGGTGCGCCGGTCATCGCCGAGATCGGGTTGTTCGCCGGCTCGAGATAGTATCCCAAGAGCGCCCGGAGGTAGCTGTGCTGAATCAGATCGTCCCGCAAGCCATTGGAAGCATAGGGCAACCCGCTTTCCGAGGATTTCGCGTCAACGAATTTGTTGGGTTCATTCGCGCCTTTGTCGACGGCGGCGCAGCCCAGCTCGGTCAGCCAGATGGGCTTGCTTTGCGGCACCCACGCGGTCGGCGTCTCGCTGCGGGCTCCGCCGATCCGCTCGTGGTGCGGGTTCGTCCACCAGCCGCGAATATCTTTGTAACGCCAGACCCAATCCTCGCCCCAATAGTCCGAGATCGGCGTCCGAAGTTGCGCCTTGCGTGCGGCGGGACCAGCGTAATACCAGTCGTAGCCCTCGCCGCCTTCAATATTGGATTGCAGATAGCCTATATCATAAACCGACCCCCACTCGGCATCGGCATGAACCTCGCCCTCGCGCCAGTCGGCGAGCGGCATATAGTGGTCGATGCCGATGAAATCGATGTTGGGATCGGCCCAGAGCGGATCGAGGTGGAAGAGCTTGTCGCCCGTGCCCACCGGCTGATAGCCGTGGTATTCCGACCAGTCGGCCGCATAGCCGATCTTCGCCTCCGGCCCGAGAACCGCACGCACGTCCGCCGCGAGCGCGCGGAGCGCGGCCACGGCGGGAAAGCTCCCGCCCGCGCCGCGGATCTGCGTGAGCGACCGCAGTTCGGAGCCGATGCAGAAGGCCCCGACCCCGCCCGCCGCCGCGCACAGATGCGCATAATGCAGGATGAACCGGCGATAGGACCACTCGGCCGGGCCGGAATAGCTGATCGTCGTGCCGCTCACCGAAAAATCCGTGGGCGCGGCGGAGCCGAAGAACGCCGCCACCTCCGCCTCGGCTGCCGTTGTCTCATCAGGGCTCCCCGCCTGCCCCGGCGCGGCGCTTGTCGTGATCCGGCCCCGCCACGGCAAGGCAGGCTGACTGCCAGCGCCGGTCCATGGGTCCGGCAGGCTGTTTCCTTCCTGCTGGGTCATCATCAAGAAGGGATAGAACATCACCTCCTGTCCGTGTGTGGCGATGGCCTTGATGCCTTCGACAACCGACTGGTCGGCGGGCGTCCCTCCATAGACGGGTCGGCCCTCGTCCATCGGCACGAGACCCGCCGCAGCACGGCCGATGCCACCTGACCGCCATGGCATCGCAGCAGGATCAGCCCCGTGATGCTCGACCAACGGCTCCACCCGGCAGTCGCCACAGCGTAAATCATCGCCGAACCACGACACCACGAGCGAGACCGAGCCACAGCCCGGCACCTGCGCGCCCAGCGCATCCAGCGATGCTTCGAGATCACTCGCGGCGGCATTGGTATGCAGGTTGAGCGGAATCTTCCGGCCAAAACCGTCGTCACGGTAAAGCGGCGATGTCGCAAGCGCATATTCCCCCGTTCCGGGCACCAGCGCCACGCCGCGCACAAGATGTGCGAGATCTGAGTTATTTGCGCCAAGGTCGGCAGGCGCAGGTCGAAACACTTCGAAATTGAACTGTGGAACGCGGTTACCAAAGCGGCCAAGATCGAGGTTGTCGATCACCACATAGGCGACACCACGGTAGGCCGGGGCTTCGCCAAAACCCTCGATCGCTTCGATCGCCGGGTCGGGAAGCTGGTCGGCGGTGCCACGGTGGAGCGTCAGCGCCAGATCGCCGCGCGATATCTCGGCGCCATCCGCCCAGATACGTCCGATCCCAGAGACCTCGCCCTCGCAAAGGGCAATGGCGAGGCTCACCGAGTAGGAATAGTTGACCGTCGCGGGCTGAAGCGACCATTTGCTTGATGTCGTAGTCTTGGCCTCAGAAAAGCGCGAGGCCCAGATCACCTGCCCCGCCACCCGTGCCGCGCCATAGACCTGCCCAACGGGCGCGCCTTCGGACGCCCCCGTCAGGCGAAACCGCTCGACGCGGCCCGTCTCTACCGGAGCCGAGCCCGCACCCATCAGGCGCTGGTCGATCGCCCGCCCGATCAGCGCCCCCGCCGCGCGGCCGATCACCGCCGACGACAGACCCAGAACCGAGCCGCCAATGCTGCCGCCCAGCGCCATGCCGGCTGCGGAAAGTACGATCGTCGCCATCACTGGCCTCCTTCAGGAAAAGCAAATCGCGCCACTAGGCGGCGCCTCCAAGGCGGGCTGAGGCGGCTTTCGATCACGCCTAAGCCCGCTTGGGCATGAACAAAGGCAGGGAATGGCCCAGCGCCAACCAGGATCCCCAGATGTTTGGCCATCGCCCCCTCCCGCATCCGAAACAGGAGGACGTCGCCCTCCTCGGGGTCGCCAAGGGGCCGCGCGACAAGCTGCTCCTCAAGCGCCACCCGCAGCACCTCTCGCCGGGATGGCTCAGCCCAGTCCGGCGTATAGGCGGGAAGATCGACCCCAAGGGGTCCAATGGTTTCCGCCCAGACGCCACGAACGAGGCCAAGACAATCGCAACCGGCCCCTTTGGCCGCGGCCCGATGCCTATAGGGCGTCCCGATCCAGCCACGCGCAGCGAGGGCGGCTCTTTCGCTCACCGGCGACTACCTCCGTCTCGCTCGCCTGTCGTGACGGGCGACGCCATCAACCAATCGTCGCCCGGAATGTCGGGAAAGCCGCGGTAATTCAGCTGGTTCGAGAACTTGAGACGGCAGGTCTCGAACCGCTTGTCGCAACCGGCAGTGAGGCGAATACGATCCCCCACAGACGGGCGTGCGCCCAGCTCTTGCCAAAGAACAACCCTGCGCCGCGCGTGAGAGTCTCCCTCGTCGGACTGGATCATCCCCGAAAGGCCCGCCGCTGCCCCATCCAAAACGGTCAACACGCCCTGAGAGAACCACCCCTTCTCGGCATAACCCGGATCGTCGAAGGCCAAAGCCGCACCGTCGACCGAAAGGATATTGGCCTCGGCGATGAAGCCCGGCGTCTGCAAGTCGAAGCCGCAATCAACGTCTCCCAGGACGGCCGTGCAATTTGGTTGATAGGCTCGCCCACGCGTCTGGTTGAGCGCTTCAGAAAGGCCCCGCAACTCGGCGTGAAACGCCCCCCCACCGCGCCGGATCTCGCCGATGGTGCCACGAAAGACGATCTGTCGTTCGGCGGGCACGCGCCAGTTCACGTGCCAGGCCGTTACCTCGGCCCCATCATACCGGCCGGCGAGGATGTCCACTTCCCGGATCGCTGCATCACTGAGCGCACCTATCGCCTCACCGTTATCGACCGACAGGCCAAGCGATGTCTCAATGGCCTGCGCGGTCATTCCGGCTTCGGCTCGAAAGTCGATACCGTCGAAGGTAACAGGCAGGTCGTGGTCGGTGAACCCAAGCGTCGTGCCATCCTTTCGCACCACCGCCCAGCAGCGGCAGACCGTGGTTGCTCCACTTGTCAAATGGTCCGCAAGGTCGCTCATAGCCTGACCTCGATCACCGGGACGTCGGGCACCTCGCCTGCGTTGAAGCTGGCCATCGAGGTGCGGATCGCGTCAGTGGCGAAACGCACAGGCACGTCAAATTCATAGCCGGCCCGGATCACCGCCTGAATGTCGGGTGGATGGACAAAGGTAACGATCCCCGTCGTGGTATCGAGTGTATAGTCCACCCCCTCCGCCTGCGGCTCTCCGCTGACCGTGATTTGCACGGTGCCCGCCACCGGCTTGCGGATCGGGCGCACATAGACGCTGTCTCCCGAGGCATAGCTTTTGACAAGCTGAAAGCTTGCCGTAGTTTCATCACCCGCGCCGATCACCTGATCCTCGCCCGTCACCTCGCCCGATGGCAGGCAGGATTTGAAATCCGACCAATCCTTCCACCGGAAGGCGTGAAGCTGGCCCTCGCGCGCTTCGAAAAAAGCAACCAGCGTCGCCACATCGTCGAGCGACCGCAGCCCCATGCCGGCATCATAGCGGCGGCGCGAATGGGCCCAGGGCGCGTTGCGTTCTTCATGGCCGCTCGCAAGCGTGACGATCTCGACCCGCCGCTCGGGGCCGCCAACGGCGCCAAGACTGAGCGAGGCCGGAAAGCGGATATCGTGAAAACTCATCTCTTATCCTCAGATATTGCGCTGTGCCCGACCCAAGGCACGCGTGACCTGCGCCGCGATCTGGCCGCGGCTGCGTTCAAAGCCCGCCACATCGGGCGTGGTGATATGCATGTGAACGGTGACCGACCCGCCGCCGCCCGCGCGCACGCCCAGCTTGCCATCCGCGCCGCGGGCCAAAGGCATGATCGCCTCAGGGCCCGCCTCGCCCATGAGCCCCATGCCGCCGCGCATCGGAAAGGCCACGGGGCCGGACAAGACCCCGCCCTTGGCGAAGGGCATGACACGGCCCTGCGTGAAGGCCGCGCCGTCGGCATAGGGCATCATCCCCGAAACCGCGGCGTTGAGGCCTTGCGCCAAAAGCCCGCCGAAATGATCGGTCACCGGCTTTACCGCGGCTGAATAAACGGTGTTGAGCATGGATTTGCCCAGATCGCGCAACGTGTCGCTGAGCTTGGCCCCGTCGAACACCAACCCGTCGAGCGCCCGCCTCAGGCCGCTCGAGAAGCCGCGCTCGAGGTTGCCGAGATCGCGGGTCGTCTCCAGAAGACTGGATTGCAGCGACCGAAGCTGGCTGTCAAAAGCCGCCGTCATCGAGGCACTCTCGCCCAGCGCCTGATCAAGCGCATCCGCGCCAGATCCAAACGCCCCCAAACGATCACTCATGGCCTGCTCCTTTCTGCGTATCAGGAAAATTTTTCATCAAGTCGCCCAAGCCCTGCCGCCCAAGGGGCTGCGCCCGGCCCGGCTCGCCCAGCATCAGCATCAATTCGCCCGGGCTCAGCGCCCAGAATTCGGCCGGCCGCAGCCGCAAGTGGCCAAGGCCAAGCCGCAGGAGCGCGGGCCAGTCAAAGCCCATCACGCGCCGCCCGGGGCAAAGGCGCGCGCCAGCATTTGCGCCGCCGCCTGTGCTGCGCCGACCGGACCTCCGGCAATGTCGGCCGAGAGAAGATCCTCGGTCCGCCCGCGCCAGCCACCTCCGCGCAGCCCCGCCACGATAAGCGCCATCAGATCGCGCCCCGAATAGCGCCCCGCCTCGAAGCGGGCGATGAGATCGACAAGCGAGCCCTCGCCCAATTCGGCCTCCAACTCGGCCAAAGCGCCAAGCGTGAGCTTGCAGGGATGGTCGACACCATCGATTGTGAGGCTGACTTCACCGGCGAAGGGGTTGGTCATCAGACAAAGGCCGTGAAGACCAGCGCCCCGGCCGACGCCAACGCCAGCTCATAAGTCGCCTCGCCGTTATAGGTTCCGGCATATTCGATCGAGGTGACCTGAAACGGCCCCTCAACCCGGCCGAAATCGGGGATCACCACCTGGAAATCCGGCGTCTCGCCGTCAAAGAAGATCTGCCGGACGCGTTCATCGGTATTGGCGTCCTTGAACACGCCCGAACCCGAAAGCGAGGCCGACCGCACGCCCGCGCCGCCCAAAAGCTCGCGCCAGCCGCCCGTGCTTTCGAGGCTGGTGATGTCGATCGTCTCGGCATTGAACGAGACGCGCGTGGCCCGAAGGCCGGCGGCGGTCTCGAAAGAGCCGTCGCCAGTCATGTCGATCTTGATCAGAAGATCCTTGCCGTTTTGGGCAACCATTGGAAATACCTCGCTTGTGGAGCCTTGGGTCAGTTGTCTTCAACGCGGGCGCGAAAGATCAGGTCGATCTGGCGGGTGCCCGCCGATCCGACCCGCGCCGCAACCGCGCGATGGAAATTGAGCGCGACGAGATGGCCGCGCGAAAGGATCAGGGGCGCATCGACGAGCGCATCCGAGATGGCCGCCGCTGCGGCCTTGGCCGTGCTGAAACCGGCGCTGTCGGTCACGACCGAGATCATGAAGGCGTGCTCGGCCCCCGCGCCGGTGCCGTCCGACCGGTCCTGGACCTTCTCGGCGCCGAGGATGACGTAGAGCCCCGGCAGGGTTCCGGTGGGCAGCGCATCATAGATGTCCGACCCGACCAGCCCCGTGAGGGCAGAATCCGCCGAAAGCCTCTGAAAGACTGCGGCCTGAAGCGCGGCAGCGACACCATAGCTCATGGCGCGATCTCCTCTTCCAGCTGGCACAAGAGATGCCGCGCGTCCGTGTCCCATTCAGCGACCGAAAGGATCGCATAGAGGCGGCTCCCTTCGCGCAACCGCTGCCCCGGCTTGGGCCGCGAGGGGCTTCCCTCAGGCGCGGCCCGCAGGATCGCCCGATAACCCGCCCGCGAGACAGAGCCTCCCGCCACCGCCGCCTCGCGGCCCGTCCGCGCCTCGAGCGATGCCCAAAGCGTGCCGAGCGCGGTCCAGACAGTCGTATAGCCACCCGCACCATCGGCGAGACGCTCTTCCGCCTCGAGAACCAGCTTGCGATTGAGCCGCGGCGTCATGCGCGCCCCCGACCGGCCGAAAGCCGGATCGTGCGGAAGCGTTCGATGAGCCCGGCCACGCTATTGGGAAGGCCGACTGGCCCCGAGGTATCGTGGCGGAACTCGTAATAATGCGAGGCCAACATCAGAACCGCCTGCGCCAGATCGGGCGGCAAATCGGCCCACTCCGGCCCGTAACCGGCCAGGAACCGCACCCGCGCCGACCCTGCCGTCGGAATGGAAGGGAGCAACAACCCCGCCCCGCGCAAGACGGGCGCCTGCATATCCGGCACCAGCCGGTAGCGCGTGGCCGCAACGAGGCTCTCGGCACCATCGCGGCCAATGAGCACTAGGTCGACCAGCGCATTCACCGGCGCCACCGGCAGGGCCTCCGCCTCGCCATCCCGCCAGCCTGTGACGGTCCAGACGAAACTGCGCTCTATCAGGATCTTTCCGGTGCGCGCCTCGACCGCAGCCATCGCGGCCCGCAGATAGCTCGAGAGCAACCCGTCCTGCACGTCTTCGTCGGCAAATCCCGAGCCAAGACGCAGGTGCTCTTTGAATTCGGCAAGCGGCAAGGCCGTATCGGGCACCCTGGTCTCTTCGACTAACATCATGGAACGTCTCCGAATTTCGAAATCTCCCATCCTGCGCCGGACGCGCGCCCCAACGTCGCTCGGACGGAGGGAGCAGCTAGACGACGCCGGTTGTGGCGCGCGCCCGGACGGGGGCGGTCAGGTCATGACCGCTCCCTTCGGTCTCACCCTCAGGCGAGGCCGAACTTCAGGAGCTTGATGGCGCCGAAGTCGCTCACCGCGCCGCCCACACGCTTGGTCGCGTAGAAAAGGACGTGCGGCTTGGCCGAGAAGGGATCGCGCAGGATGCGCAAGTCCGAGCGGTCGGCAACGGTATAGCCCGCCTCGAAATCGCCAAAGGCGATCGGGGTCGTGTCGGCGCCGATATCGGGCATATCTTCGGCAATCAGCACCGGATAGCCCATGAGGCGCGCAGGCTCGCCCGCGGCAAGGCCGTCAGACCACAGGAAGCGGCCATCGGCGTCCTTGAGCTTGCGAATGGTGCCCGCGGTCTTCGAGTTCATCACGAAGGATGCGCCAGCGCGGTATTCGGCGCCCAGCGCATAGACCAGCTCGATCACCGGATCGCCGTCGACGATGGAACCGCTCGCACCTGTCACCACATAGCCGATATTGCCCCAGGCCCAGACATCATTGTCGACCTTGGGATAGCTGAGGAAGCCCTTGGGCTTGTCGACGCCATCGCCGCTGACGAAAGAGGCCGCTTCCGAACGGGCAAACTTGGCGGCGATACGGGCCGCAAGCCAGCCTTCGATATCGAAGGCGGAATCGTCGAGAAGGCGCTGGGTCGCCTTCGGCATCGCCGAAAGCTCGTGCAGCGGGATGGTGATACGGTCGATCTGCGGGGTATCGGTCTCGGCCGACGCGCCGGCTTCCGAAGCCCAGCCCGCGCCCATCTCGGTATGATCAATCAGAACATCAAAGGAGGCGGCATCAACCGTGACCACGTTGGCGATCGCGCGGACCGAAGAGTTCGAGCGCAGGACGCTCTTGATTGTGTCGGCGGTCTGCGGGTCGATCAGATAGCCACCCTCGGCCGAAACCGAAGACGACATCGCCTTGCCCTCGAGCGAGAGGCCGCGCAGCGCATCATCATCGCCCGAGCGCAGATACGCAGCAAAGGCCTTCTGATGCGGAGCCTCAGTCTCCGCCGCGGTCGAAAGCATCGGGCGGGCAAGCCCCGCCGATTTCCGGTCCAGTTTGTTCATGCGTTCTTCCTGTCTTTGAAGTTTGGCATCAATGCCGGTTGAGAAGGATTTGAATTCGTTCACGAAATCGCCCATAGCCGATTTCAGGTCTTCCGCCGGAGACAGATCTTCCCCGGCCCGTGCCGCAGCATCGGGTTTGCTCATAGTCAGTCCTTTCCTGTGTTGCCCGGAGGTCAGCCGTCCGGTGTCATGAGGCCGCGCACACTGCGGAACGCGCCCGCCATCTCGCGCAAGAGCGCCGCATCGGGGCTATCCCCCTTCGCCGCCACACGCGCCTCCGGAAGCATGGGGAATGTCACCAGCGAGATTTCCCAAAGCTCCAGTTCCATAAGCCGGCGCTTGCCAGAGGCATCCTTATGCGCCCGCACTGTGCGATAGCCGATCGACAGCCCGTCGATGGCGCCCACGCCCAAAAGCGCCGCCGCCTCACGGCCACGCGTCACGTCGGTCAGGATCCGCCCCTTGACCCAAAGGCCGCGCGCATCTTCACGCACCTCTTCCCAGACCCCGATCGGCTGGGCCGGATCGTGTTGCCACAGCATCTTCACGCTGCCGCCGCGCGCCGCGATCTTGGCAAGCGAGGCGCGATAGGCCCCCGCCTCGACCACATCGCCGCCCTGATCAGGCTGGCCGAAAAGCGAAGCATAGCCGCTCACCTCATGCCCCTCGCTGATCGACAGGGCCGCGCCTTTCGCTTCGGGCGCGCAGAATTTCGTCTCAAGGTTCATGTCTCAGTTCCCCATCACCAGCGCCCGCACGACCTCGAAGGCCACAAGCGCAAAGGCCGCACAGACGATCAGCCAGACCTGACGTTCAAGCCGGCCCACCACAAACTCGATCCGCCCCAGACGCAGATCGACCTGCGCGAACCAGAAATCATTCGCCGCACCGGCCTCGCGCCGGGGGCGGCCCTCCATGTCCACCACGTCAGCCTTCATCGCCCACCTCCCGCGCCGGAAGGCCGAGAAGCGCCCGCTTTTCACCATCGGTCAGGAAACTCGCCTCGCCGATCCGCCGCCATTGCGCCTCGCGCTCGGCCGCAAGCGCCGGAACTTGGTCCGGGTCAGGGCGCAACTCGATCCGCTCGCCCGAGAAATCCGACAGCCAATCGGCGATCACGCTCGTCACCCGCGTCGCCAAGGGCAGAACCGTCAGGCGATAGAAGGCGCGGTTGGCCTCCTGATAATTGGCATAGGTCGCGTCTCCCGGAATCCCCAAAAGCATGGGCGGAATGCCGAAGGCGATGCAGATCTCGCGCGCCGCGGCTTCCTTGGTCTTCTGGAATTCCATGTCCGAGGGGCTGAACCCCATCGGCTTCCAATCAAGCCCCCCCTCCAGAAGCATCGGCCGCCCGGCGTTGCGCGCGCCCTGATGCTGGGTCTCCATCTCCGACAGAAGCCGGTCATACTGGTCCTGGCTCAGGGCCGCCTGCCCTTCCGCCCCGCGATAGACGATCGCCCCCGAGGGCCGCGCGGCATTGTCGAGAAGCGCCTTTGACCAGCGCGACGCCGCATTGTGCACATCAAGCGCATTGGCCGCCGCCTGCAAGGGAGAGAGGCCATAGTGATCGTCGAGCGGGTGAAAGCTCTTGATATGGCAGATCGGGCTCAGCTCTTCGGAAACGGCAAAGCGATGCGTGCGCCCCGCCACCGAATAGTCATAGGCCATAGGCCAGCCGTCAGGGCCGGGCACAAGGCTCATCCGGTCCGAGCGTAGCACATGAACCTCGCCCGGAACCGGCCCCTCGCCCACCGCCTCGAGATAGGCATTTCCGTTCAGAAGAAGCTGGCCATAGACCGCCTCCATCATCTCGGCCCGCCCCTGCGCCGCATTCGGGCGCGAAATGAGGTCGAGAACCGGATGGCTGTCATAGCGGCGCTCGGCGTCCTGCAGGACCAGCGGCAAGGCTGCCGCCGCCTCGGCGATCATCTTGACCGCCCGAAAGCCCACAGGATTGCCGGTGAACCCGGTGCGCGTGAGCGAGACCGTATCGCGCGGGCTCCAGGCCACGCGGCCGCTCCCCAGCGCCACGACCTTCCCCGTCGCCGAGGCCTTGACCTCGGGCGGGGTCTCGTCCGACTGCGCCCGTTTCAGGAATTCAAACATCCACGACTCCTCGTCATTCTATCTGGCGTCGCACCCGTCGCTTCGGGTTACAGACGCACTATCAAAGGTTTTTCTGAAAACTTCCGAAGGCCACCGTGCGTTGCCTTCCCTTGCTTTAGAGGACGCGCAACCGAGGCTGCCGCCAGGTGCTCGCCGGTTCGATCATCAAGTCGTAAAGCGCCCAGACAAGCGCATCGACACGATCGGGCGAGCCGCTACCGGTGAAACCAAGGCGGGTCATCTGGCACATCTGGTCTTCCAGTTCGCCCAGCGGGGCGGCATGGAACACGCGACCCTGCTCATAGAGCGCCGCCACCGGCTCCGCCCGCGCTGCCTTGCCACGCGCGGCATGGACGGCCCGAAACGGCACCAGCGGATCCACCTGACGCACGATGGTCTCGACCATCGCGCCGCCTTGATTCACCTCGGCCACCAGACGATCCGCGCCGTGACGGTCCCACGCCGCAATCGCCGCCTTGGCCCACTCGAGCGGGGATGCGCCATTGACGGTCGCATCCTCGAGCACATAGGCCCGCCAGTCTTGCGGCGGCCCCTCGGTCACCGCGCCGACCACCACGATGCCGCAGGCATCGCCCACCCCGCCCGCCGCTGCCGAGGGATCGACGGCAACGACGATGCGGCTCATCTCCGAAGGCTTGGCCGCGCGGCAGGCCTCAAGCCCCGCGCTTGTCCAGAGCGCGCCCTCGACATCTGCGAGCAAAACCCCGTCAAGCTCCTGTCGCCCCAGCCGCGTTCCGGCATAGCGGCGCTGGACCTCTTCCAGAAAGCCGCTGGCCAGATTGGCCCGATTGGCGCTCGTCGGCGCGTGGGTGACAACCGTGCTGTCGCGCTCCAGAAGATTGGTCAGAACCTTCGCGTTGCGAGGGGTCGTCGTCACGCAGGCGCGCGGATCGTCCCCGAGCCGCAGCCCGAATTGCAGCATGTCCCAGGCCTCCCCGGCCTTGCGCCATTTCGCCAGCTCGTCCGCCCAGAGCCCGTCGAACTGAAGCCCGCGCAAGGCATCGGGGTCATGCGCCGACAGAACCTGCGCCGTGGCCCCATTGGGCCAGACAAGCATCTTGCGCCCCGCGATCCACTCGGGCCGGCGCCCCGGCGGGCAGACGGCAAGGATACCGCTCTCGCCAAAGATCATCACCTCGCGCGCCTGATCGAATGTCTCGCCGACAAGGCCGATCCGCCGGGCCTTTCCCGGATCGTTCGGCCCCGGCCCCTCGACCAGCGAGCGCACCCATTCGGCCCCCGCCCGCGTCTTGCCCGCGCCCCGCCCGCCCATGACGAGCCAGGTCCGCCAGTCGCCCTCGGGCGGCAACTGGTGTTCGAGCGCCCAGAACTCGAAGAGATAGGGCAAGGCGCGCGCTTCTTCCTTCGTTAGGGAACTCAGGAACTCGGCCTGCACCTCAGGGCTCTCGGAGGCGATCCAACTTGCCCCCAATCGAATCCCTTGCGGCTTCGAGGTCGAAATCTCCTGCACGAAACGCGCGCCCGTATGTTGCATGAAATGCCTCCTCGGCGGTTTTGAGTGTGAAGAACGCTTTGTCCAAAAGCTGGATCTGGACGAGAATCTTGCTGGCAAGATCAGGGTCGCCCCCCCTGATCAGCTTCTCGATGCCCTGAAGGGTGTCGCTGACTCTGCGGAAATGTCCGGCAGCTTCCTCGTAGGCCTGCTCAGCTGTCGGCGATGCGGTTTGATCGGACCGATCTTGAATCATTCAGTCTTGCCTGTGTTGGTAGTCCGTCACAGGTGAGAGACAGGAAAGGGCGGCCCAGACTTTCTGTCCAGCGTCGCCCTCACTCGTCTTCTAGCATGAATGAACCCTGCATATCCGGCAGGCAAAAGTCAAATCGGGCACCCTCTAAGCGCCCGATTTGATTACACTTCGTTAGGAATCAGTTGCCGCTCTGCTGGCCTTCGATCGCCCGCCAAGCCGCCACATTTTTGTTGTGATCCGCGAGGTTATCGGCAAAGGCGTGCCCGCCCGTGCCATCGGCCACAAAGAAGATGAAGGCCGTATTATCTGGGTTCAGCGCCGCCTCGATACTCGCCCGCCCGGGGTTGGCAATCGGTGTCGGCGGCAGCCCGTCGATGACATAGGTGTTATAGGGCGTTTCCCGCTGCAATTCGCTCTGGCGCAGTCCGCGACCCAAGACGCCCTCGCCCTTGGTGATGCCATAGATCACCGTGGGATCGGTCTGGAGCCGGATGCCTCTGTTCAAGCGATTGATGAAGACACTCGCCACCTGCCCGCGTTCTTCAGGAACACCGGTTTCCTTCTCGATGATCGAGGCAAGGATCAGCGCCTCCTCGGGAGTCGAAATCGGCAAATCCGCCGCACGTTCGGCCCAAGCCTCAGCCAGAATGCGGGCCTGTGCCGTCTCCATCCTCTCCAGAATCGAGGCAACCGTGGCGCCCGGTTTGAATTCGTAGCTATCAGGCGCAAGGCTGCCTTCTGTCGGAATGTCAGTGACTGGGGTGCCCAGCGATGACAAAGCGTTAAGCGCAGTCACAACCTGCCAGCTTGTCGTGCCTTCCGCCATCGCTACGCGATAGCGGGTATCGGCCTCGCCCGTGACCTTTGTGTAGGCCTCCGGAGTTTCCTCCGATGCGGGATCAAACTCCGCCACTTCGATAAAACGGCTCGTCGCCGGCTCCAGCTCGCGCACCTGAATAACGGTCTTGTTGACGCCAATCCGATAGACGACCTCGGTTCCGCAAGTGCTCTGGCCACCCCGCGTGACGATCTCGACGATCTCTTCCATCGAGGCCGCCTCGGGAACGAGGTAACTCCCAGCCTTCAGAAGGTTGGCCTTTTCGGAATAATCCGCACCGATCCGCAAGACCGCCCCGCTCGACACCGCGCCTTGCGCCTCGAGATCACGGCTCACCGCCCGGAAATTGGTGCCGCTTTCAACCTTGACGCAAATCGCCGCTTCAAGCGGGCCGGGCTCCGAATACATCCGCGCGCCCCAAGCCACCGCACCCGCAACCAGAAGCAGGGCAACAACAAAGAATGTCAGCACGTTGGAAGCGAGGTGTCGCCACATCAGCGCAATTTGCCCACGATCACGCTGGCATTGGTCCCGCCGAAGCCGAAGGAATTGGAGAGCGCCACATTGACCGTCTTCTCGCGCTTGGCATTCGGCGCCAGATCAACCTTGCTCTCAACCGCCGGATTATCGAGGTTGATCGTCGGCGGGCAAACATCGTCGCGCACCGCGAGGATCGCAAAGATCGCCTCGATCGCACCAGCGGCGCCCAGAAGGTGGCCGGTCATCGACTTCGTTGACGACATGGTCACCTTGCCGGCCGCCTCGCCCATCATCCGCTCGACAGCGCCCAGCTCGATGGTGTCAGCCATGGTCGAGGTGCCATGCGCATTGATATAGTCGACATCCTTCGGCTCGAGCCCGGCATCGGCCAGCGCCGCCCGCATCGACCGCTCGCCGCCCTCGCCATCCTCGGAAGGCGCGGTGATGTGATAGGCATCGCCCGACATTCCGTAGCCCAGAACCTCGGCATAGATCTTGGCGCCGCGCGCCTTGGCGTGTTCATATTCCTCAAGAACCACGACGCCCGCGCCCTCGCCCATGACAAAGCCATCGCGGTCGGCATCATAGGGGCGGCTGGCCGCTTGCGGATCATCGCCGCGCTTGGTCGAGAGCGCCTTGCAGGCATTGAAGCCCGCAATGCCGATCTCGCAAATGGCGGCCTCGGCTCCGCCTGCGATCATCACATCCGCCGCGCCGTATTTGATCAGGCGGCTCGCGTCGCCAATGGCGTGAGCACCCGTCGAACAGGCCGTCACCACCGAATGGTTCGGCCCCTTAAACCCGTAGCGGATCGAGACCTGACCCGAGATCAGATTGATCAGCGCACCGGGAATAAAGAACGGCGAGACACGCCGCGGCCCCTTTTCCTTGATCAGGATCGCGGTCTCGGCAATCGACTTGAGCCCGCCGATCCCCGAGCCGATCAGAACGCCGGTGCGGTTCTGCTTCTCTTGGGTATCCGCAACCCAGCCCGAATCCTCAACCGCCTGCTGCGCCGCGGCCACGCCGAAGAGGATGAAATCATCCACCTTCCGCTGCTCTTTCGGCTCCATATATTTGTCGGCATTGAAAGTGGCGTCCGAACCATCGCCGCGCTTCACTTCGCAGGCATAGGTGGTGGCAAGGCCACTCGCGTCAAACTGAGCAATCGTGCCAGCGCCCGACTGCCCTTCGAGCAGACGTTTCCAGCTTTCCTCGACACCATCCGCCAGCGGCGTGACAAGCCCAAGTCCGGTTACAACGACACGGCGCATATTCTGCCCTCACCTCGATAGTTTTTCTCAACCCCTGATAGCTTACGCGCAAGAGGTGGGGCAAGGGCAGTTGACCACCCAATATCCCGCTTCTAGCCTTTCCAACAGCTTCCGGGGTTTGATTTGTGTAAGGGTTATGGTCATGACTACTCCAATCCGCCGGTCCGCGTTTCGGGCGATCCTATTGTCTATCCCCGGCATTGCCCTGATCCCGCTCGTGATCACGCCGCCTGACGGCATCCCTCCCGCGCTTTTGATGGTCAACCCGGCCCTTATGGTCCTGATTCTGGGATTTCTTGGCGCGGCCACGGCCGAGCGCTCTGGGCTTGTCGCTGAATGGATATTGGGAGCGCCGATAGTCTGGAGCCGCCTCAGGCAAGGCCTCGTGATCGGTTTGCTCGCGGGCGGTATCGCGGCAGCAGCCGACCAACTCCTTGCGCCGCATTGGCAAAGCTCCGAAACCGCCATTCCCACACTTTTGGAAAGCACAGGCGCCCTGCCGCTTGCAGTCGGCATTCTCTATGGCGGACTTACGGAAGAAGTGATGATGCGGTGGGGCCTTTTGTCAGCCGTCTTGTGGGTTCTACTGAAGATCTTGCCGCGCAATCCTGCCGTTTGGCTTGCCGCGATCGCCGCAGGTCTTCTCTTCGCCATGGGCCATTTGCCAGCAGTCGCCGCATCGGGAGCGGACCTGACCGTGCCGCTTGTTGCGCGCATTTTGGGCTTCAATACGGCTCTCGGCGTTCTCTACGGGCTGCTCTATGTCCGCAAAAGCCTGTTTGCGGCGGCCGCAGCCCATGCCGGCACGCATATCGGCGTCTTTTGTCTCAGCTTGCTCTGGTAACAAACGAAAACGGCGCCCAAAAGGGCGCCGTCTAAAACCGTTCTCAGGAAAGCTTACTGGGCTTCGCTGATGAATTTGACCGCATCGCCGAAGGTCTGGATGGTCTCGGCGGCGTCATCGGGGATCTCGATGCCGAACTCTTCTTCGAAAGCCATCACCAGCTCGACGGTGTCGAGGCTGTCGGCGCCCAGATCGTCGATGAACGAAGCGGTCTCAGTGACCTTGTCCCCTTCGACACCAAGGTGCTCTACAACGATCTTACGCACACGGTCTGCGACGTCGCTCATGTCTGTTCCTCACGTTTAAGGGCTTCAGCCCGTTATATCATGCCCCCGCGGGGCCGTTGGATTGCCCGAAGCGGGGCGAAACCGACAAGCGCAAAGCGCGCCCTCCGGCAAAACTTCGTGGGCTATAGCAGAGATTTTCCCGAAGGCAAATCCTTTCCCTCCCGGCCTCGCCTCACCAAAGAATGGCGTTCGGCCCACCCAATTTCAAGCCTCCTCGGAGCCGTTATCCAAGTCGGTGTCGCTATCGTCTTCCGTAGCCGAGCCGCTAGAGACACTTGCCGAAACCATGGCGAAAAGTGTGTTCAGGATCAGTGGCTTTACCTTATGAAGGCTCTGCGGCTCACCTACATAGCCCGCTACAATCCTCTGCGGCAGATCAAAAAGACCAAGCTCGGCTCTGATCGGATCCAGGCTATTCCGTTCGATGAATCTTGCTACCCGGGCTGCGTACTCCGCGTTTTCCCGGGCAATCTCTGTCTCCAGCGACTCGCCCGCTGCGCCCCTCACCAAAACCCGCTCCGGGACACAGAACAAAAGCCGTGCAAGCGCCGGTCGCTCCTCGGCCCAACGCCCTGCGTGTAAAGCGATTCTACGCATCGGACCCTCGCCGATCCGGTTTAGTGGTCGCCCCATCCCAATCCGATAGCTGCGCGCCGCGGTGAGCCACGCCGTCGCCAGGAGGCCATCCATCGAGCCATATCGGTGATAGATCGAACCGACCGAAACCCCCGTGCCCTTTGAGACCTGCTGCACTGTGACAGCGGGCGCCGCGGCCAAATGTCGCCCAAGCCAATCAAAGACCTCAATGTCGGTAAACTGTGCCTTGCGCCCCATATGGCCTCCGCATCGTTTTGATACGAAGATTCTACAAAAAAGGGGCGGCCACTGGCCACCCCCAAATTCACTTATTTCCTATGGGATCAGAGCATCGCCAT
>JAHEBR010000126.1 GCA_024642185.1 Marivivens sp.
GCTGGATCACCCGCATCGGCCACGGCCACGCCCCCGAACACGCCACTTTCTGGAGCCTCGACGACAACCTCGTGATCGGCGGCGATCAGCTTTTGCCCTCGATCAGCCCCAACCTCGGCGTTTATGCCAACGAACCCGAGGCCGATCCGGTGGCCGAGTGGCTCGACTCCTGCCACCGCTTCACCGAATTCGCCAGCGAGGATCACTTCGTCCTCGGCGGCCACAAACTCCCGTTTGTCGGCCTGCCTACGCGCCTGCAGCAGCTGACCGACAATCATGTCGGCGCGTTGTCCCGTCTGGTTGATTCTCTTAAAGAGCCAAAGCGCGGCGGCGAATGCTTCCTGCCGCTGTTCAAACGCGAGATCGGCGCAGGCGAATACGGCATGGCCCTTGCCGAGACGATCGCCCACCTCAACCACCTGCACCAGACGGGCCGCGCGCAGCGCTGGCTTGGCGAAGACGGGGCCTACCGCTGGCAGGCTGTCTAGATCCGTGGAAGCTGCTAGAGTCGGGCCGACAAGACTGGGAACGCGATGAATCAGCCAAGCCGCAAAGACAGCCCGCAAAGCACGATCTCGACCTCCGCGGAGGCGGTCGAAAACGCCATCCTGCCGATGGTCCACGAGGTCCACAAAGACCCCGACGCCGCCTGCGCGATGGACAGCGATCTGCCCGAGGATTTCCAGTATTCCGAAGACAAGAGCGAGGCCCGCTGGGCCTATGAACGCCTGATCCTCTACATCCAGAATTTCGAGAAACAGCTCAACAAGGACGAAGAGGTTGCCCTCGGCTTCACCGGCGGCGAGGCCGGTGTCGTGCGAATCGAGGGCCTAGGGTATTTCGACCCCGATATCCTGACCTTCTACGGCACGACCGATGACGGCGCGCGCACCCAGCTGGTCCAACACGTCAGTCAGTTGAATGTCATGCTCATCGCCCTGCCCGCCGAAGAGGAAATCGAGGAACCGGACAGGATCGGCTTTCGACTCGCCCGCGACCTCAAGACAAATCCCAACGCGACAAAACACACCACTTCGAAGGCGTGACAGGGGCGCGGATTTCGTCTATTCAGCCCCGAAACACCTATCTCACAGGAGCCTCAAATGGCCGAACACAAGCACGGCACCATGAACGTCCACGCCCAGGAAAAGACCTTTGACGGCTTCATCAGCTTCGTGACCAAATCGGTCATCGTGATTCTGATCGCGGTTGTCTTCCTGGCGCTCGTCGGCGCCTGATTGCTGCCCCTGACATGGTAAACCGCCGTTTCGTCGTTCTCGGGCTGCCTGTCGCTTTGGCGGCCTGCGTTCCGGGCGAAGCGGTCTGGGCCCCCGACGATCTGGTCGAGGCCAGCGTCTATCGCCATGACGCGCCCCCCTCGCTGACGCTGATCACTATGAAGTCGGTCGGCTCGGGCAGCGGGGCGCACACTGCCCTTCTCATCAATGCCAGCCAACGGGTGTTGTGGGATCCGGCAGGGTCGTTCAAACACCCCACAATACCCGAGCGAAACGATCTGATCTTTGGCGTTACACCAAGGGTGCTCGACTTTTATGTCTCCTACCATTCCCGTGAGACCTACTACACAGTCATCCAAGAGCTTCAGGTGCCTGCCAACGTGGCCGAAATGGCCATGCGCGAGACGATGGCCTACGGAGCAGTTGGCGAAGCGCGTTGCACAGTTTCCACCTCGGAAATTCTCAAGCGGCTGCCCGGGTTTGAAAACATCGGCGTCACGTTCTTTCCCAACGAACTTGAAAAACAGTTCGCGAAATTTCCGGGCGTCAAGCGCATCGAATACCACGAGGACGACGCAGACGATAAGTCAGTTGCCGCTGCCCAGATCGACGCGATGATCAAAGCTGGCCTGTAAGCCAGATCCCCCCGACCAATACGATCGCGCCAGCCAATATGGCCCAGATCACGTTTCGCGACGCGACCCCGACAAAGAGAGCTGCTGCTGCTGCCGAAAGGCGCAGTGGATCAGGCTCACCGCCTGTGGCGGCAGGCCACAGGACGAGCGGAGCGACCATTCCGGGAATGACGGCAACCGGCGTGTAGCGCAGAAGGCGCAACAGAAACTGCGGCAGCGCCCGGTCGCCCAGAATGGCGAGAAACGAAAAACGCAGAGCAAACGTGCCCAAGGCGAGAAGCACAATAATCAGCCATATCTGGCCCGAGGAATAGCCTAGCGCACCCATCTGCTGCTCCAATCCTCGACCAGAGCACCTGTCAGCATCGCCAATGACGCGGCAACGAGCAGGCCTATTCCACTTGGCATCCAGCCCAATACAAGCGCCCCGACCACCGACACAATCGCCGCAGCCACATGGGGGATCGATTTGAGCATGGGGCCAATCAGAGCGATGAAGGTAATGGGCAAGGCAAAATCGAGCCCCATCGACGATGGGATCGCCGATCCGACCAACGCTCCAACAGCCGTTGTCCCGCACCAAAGGATAGAGATCGGGATTGCCACCCCGAAGAAGAAAGCGATCCGCGCCGGGATCGAGAGCTCTGGCTCTTTTTCAAATCGATCAAGGCTCACTGCATAGCTTTGATCAAACAGAATGTAGGCGGCGAGCGCCCGCTGCCAAAGCGGCGCCTTTCCGAGATAGGGCACGAGCGACGCGGAATACATTGCCATCCGCATATTCACCGCTAGGCCGGCCAGAAGAACCATGAGGATCGGCGCCTGATCCTGCATCATCTGGAGCGACGCAAACTGCGCGGCACCGGCGATGACCAGCGCTGTGAACCCCATAGTCTGAATAAGGTCCAGCCCGGCCTCGGTGGCGACAACGCCGAAAAGCGTGGCAAAGGGCACAACGACCAGAATGAAGGGCAGGCTGCGGCGCAGCCCCTGTAGGAACGCTGTGGTCGGTGTGATTTGGGTCATGCTCGGTCCCGCAGTTGCCCGCCGCATATCCCCCGCATCAAGGAATGGCAATCCGCGCGGTTTGCGATCATGCTTCCGCTAAGATCAGGACCAGCCACCATGAAGATCACCCGCGGCATAGAACGCCATGACATCGCCGAGGCAGCCCGGCTTTACTGGCTGGCCTTCGGCGACAAGCTGGGCCGGGTCATGGGCCCCGAACATCGCGCGACGGCCTACATCCAGCGCGCGCTAGGCGTCGACCACGCCGTGTGCGCCCATGATCAATGTGGAAAGCTGATTGGAATTGTCGGCTTCAAGACCTACGAGGGCGCGCTGGTTGGTGGCCGGCTGCGGGATCTGGCTGCGGTCTATGGTGTAGTCGGAGCGCTCTGGCGGGCAGCGCTCATGGCCCTATTCGTCAGCGATGTCGACAATGAGCGGTTCTTGATAGACGGGCTTGCCGTTGCCCCCTCGGCACGGGGCCAAGGCGTGGGAACAGCGCTCCTTCATGCGATCTTCGCCGAGGCCCGCAGACAGGGTTACGCCGAAGTGAGGCTCGAGGTTGCCGGAAGCAACCATCGAGCGCGGGCGCTTTATGAGCGCATCGGCTTCGTTCCGGTGACGCAGGTCGACATGGGCCTTCTGCGCCATATCTTCGACTTTGACTCCACGACGATCATGATTTGCCGCGTGGTCTGAACCTCAGTCAAACGTCCCTGCTACGCGCCCAAGCAACATGAAGGCCCGCGCGGTGCGGGTCTCTGCCAGATCGACCAATTCGGCATCTGAAGCCCTGGGCTCTAGACCAACGAGCATCTGGTCGAACTTTCTCAGGAAGTGGTGGGCCGCATCGCGAAAGATCGTGTCCTCGCGCATCCGCCCGGCAGTCAGCGCAAGGCTGGAGCGATCGCGAATACCGCCGAGGGCGGCGATCACCCGTCCGCGTTCGCCCTTGGCAAAACGGCGCCAGATTTCTGGGCGCGCGCGGTCGGGGATCATGTCGTCCATATAGATCCCGTCCTGCGACAAAAGCGTCAGGATATCCTGACTGGCCTGAACCAACTGCCGCGCCTGACGGTCGCGCAATGCACGCCGAAGCGCCGAAAAGCCGACCTCGTCGCTTTCGGTGTCTGGAAAATTCAGCGCCCTGATCAGATCCGGCGTTTCAAGCGGCGGCTCGATATCCTCAACCGAGGTTCCCAGTGCAAGGCTCGGTTGATCGTCTGCCGGGGTCGGCTCAGGCGCTGCAGGTTTGCGGCCGCTATCGCGATGTGTGGTAAAGGTTGTCAGCGCAACCTCGGTCTGCCGCGCCGTTTGGGCAATTTCTGCCAGCTTGCGCTCGACGCTGGGTTGGAGCGCACCTGTGGGTCGCCCCTTCTGTTCCGCGATGTAGCTCTTGCGAAGTGCCTCGACCGCGACCTGAAGGCGCTGGGACTCTTCCCGAACAATCCGCGCCGAACGCGCGGAAACCGCCGCTACCCAGATGATCGCGACGGGCAGGAAAACCACCATCAGCGTCAGCACAAACCTTAGGGAATCCAGGCCCGTTTCATCGGCTGGGGCAACAAGAAAGAAGAGCCCGATCCCCGCCAACCAAATGAGGCTGGCAATCAAGGCGACAACCTCTGTCCCGGAAATTCGCGGGTCGTCCTTGCCGACAAGAGCCGACTGCCGAGAAGCCGAATTGGTTTGGCGCTCTGCCATCAAATGTCCCTGACCCTAGTTCGGGTCGTCTAGATATAGCTGACTTTAAGGATCTCGTAACCGCGATCGCCGCCTGGGGTGCGAACCTCGATGCTGTCGCCTTCGTCCTTGCCGATCAGCGCACGCGCCAGAGGCGACTTGACGTTGAGGCGGCCGTTCTCGATATCGGCCTCGTATTCGCCGACGATCTGATAGGTCTTTTCCTCGTCGGTATCCTCGTCGACAAGCTCGACCGTCGCGCCAAACTTGACCGAGCCCGACAGTTTGGTCGGGTCGATCACATCGGCAAGCGAGATCACGCTCTCAAGCTCTTTGATGCGGCCCTCGATGAACGACTGCTTTTCCTTGGCGGAATGATATTCGGCATTCTCCGAAAGGTCGCCATGCGCGCGCGCCTCGGCGATCGCCCGAATGATGGCGGGGCGCTCGACGCTCTTGAAATGGCGCAGCTCGGCCTCGAGCTTTTCAAACCCGGCGCGTGTCAGGGGGATCTTTTCCATTTCTCGTCCCTTTGGGGCAGTCATTTCATCAATCGAACGTTCATAACCTGAACCGCCGATGGCTCGTCAAGGGTAACAAGCCAAATCACCGAAAACAAAGGTCGCCTGCGGCGCAAAATCCGTCGCGTCACGATTGCCCTGATGCGGCAGTTCAGGTAACCCCGAGCGCAAGATTGTTACCCGAAAGCTAAGGAACACGACATGGCCGAGATCGAACGCGAAGCAATGGATTACGACGTTGTCATCGTTGGCGCTGGCCCTGCTGGCCTTTCAGCCGCGATCCGGCTCAAGCAGCTTGATGCCGATCTCAATGTCGTCGTCCTTGAAAAGGGCTCCGAGGTTGGTGCGCATATCCTGTCTGGCGCGGTTCTCGATACGTCGGGCCTCGACCGGCTGATGCCGGACTGGAAAGCCAAGGGCGCGCCGATCAAGACCGAGGTGAAGGAAGACAATTTCTACATGCTCGGCGCCGAGGGCTCGATCCGCGTCCCGAATTTCGCGATGCCGCCCCTGATGAACAACCACGGCAAATACATCGTCTCGATGGCGAATGTCACCCGCTGGATGGCCGAACAGGCCGAGGCGATGGGTGTCGAGATCTTCCCGGGCATGGCCTGTTCCGAGCTGGTCTATGGCGAGAACGGCGAAGTGGTCGGCGTGGTCGCGGGCGAGTTCGGCAAAGAGGCCGATGGCAGCATGGGCCCGAACTATGAGCCCGGCATGGAGCTGCGTGGCAAGTATGTTTTCCTGTCCGAAGGCGTGCGCGGCAGCCTCTCGAAAGAGGTGATGGCGAAATACAATCTCTCCAAGGGCCAGTGTTCGCAGAAGTTCGGCCTTGGCATGAAAGAGATCTGGGAAATCGACCCCGCCAAGCACCGCGAGGGCACCGTGACCCATACAATGGGCTGGCCCCTCGGCTCGAACGCCGGCGGCGGGTCGTTCATCTATCACATTGAAAACAATCAGGTCTACGTCGGCTTCGTCGTCCACCTGAACTATGCCAACCCCTATCTCTTCCCCTATATGGAGTTCCAGCGGTTCAAGCATCACCCGATGGTGGCCGAGCTTCTGAAGGGCGGCAAACGCGTGGCCTATGGCGCCCGTGCGATCAGCGAGGGCGGCTGGCAGTCGATCCCGCAGAC
>JAHEBR010000127.1 GCA_024642185.1 Marivivens sp.
GACATGATGGCGGTAATATTTGATGCGCTCAGAAAATTGGATTTCGGCTCAGTCCCCAAGACTTCAATCAGCTTTGAAAACTGAACTGGGTCAATTTCCACCAATCACCCCCTCAAACTCCCGCCATTCGCCCTTGCTCATGCCGGAGGTTTCCTGCGTCACCTGTTCACCCTTGAGCATACGCCGCACGCAGTCAATCGCCTTGCCCGAGAGGGTCGCGCCGCCCATGCGGTAGTCTTCAAACGCGCCGTAGGCGGCGGGCACCCAGTCGGCCACGAGCCGGCAGATCTCTTCGGCATAGACGCGGATTTCGTATTGGGCGTGGGCGTCGGCGCGCAGGCGGAGGAAGTGGAAGAGGTTGTGCAGATCGACCTTCCAATACCACTGGGTATAGATATTGGCGGGCAGGTTCATTCGGGCAAGCTCGCGCGCGAGGCCCTGCTGGCCCTCTTGGCCGATCATTTCCTCATAGTGGTCATAGCAGCGCGCCGCGTCGCCCTTGAGGTATTCCAGAACGCGGGCGGCCTCTTCGGGGCTCAGGCTTTCGCCCCGGCCCTGATTGTTGATGACCGATTGCGCGGCCAGCTGTTCGGGGGCGGGGATATAGAACTCGCGGTCGAGGATCGAATAGCGGGCCGAGTATTCGTTCACGTTGGCGGTGCGGTGGCGGATCCACTGGCGGGCGACGAAGACCGGCAGTTTGACGTGTAGCTTGATCTCGCACATCTCGAAGGGCGTCGAATGCCAGTGGCGCATGAGATAGCGGATCAGGCCCTCGTCGTTCTGCACCGATTTGGTGCCCTTGCCATAGGACACGCGGGCGGCCTGACAGATGGCGGCATCGTCGCCCATATAGTCGATCACCCGCACAAAGCCGTGGTCGAGCACGGGATTGATCTTGTAGAGATGCGCCTCCATCCCCTCGGACACAGCGCGCAGCGTGGGGCGCGGTGTGGCGCGCAGCTCGGCGATTTCGGCCTCTTGTTCGGGGGTGACGGGCATTGGGCTCTCCTTCGGCGCGGAAATTTCATGAGTCGTGAGAAACTATATCTGCCACATGCCGGTGGCGGAACCTCTATATCCTGCGGCGCGAGGCCGAATTGCCGCATTAAAGACCTTAGTTTTGCCCCGAATCAGGCTTTCGTTGACTTTTGCGCCCAACGCGCGGATTCTTTTGGCAAAACAAATCGAGCGGCAGGTATTCAGGATGTTTCGTCACGTTTTCTCCGTGAGCGCCCTCGCGCTGATCGTCGGCTGCAACGGCACCAACCCGTTTTTCGACACCGCGGCTTCGATCCCGGATGTCATCGGCGATGTGGAGTTGCCGCCAGAAGCAGAGCAACCACCTACCGCGACGCCTGGCAGCATCCTGCGCTATGAGGAACGCAACGATATCGGCGGCGGCTATGCGGAAAGCGTGGCCTATAATGGCGACGACACCTTTTCGGTCGACAACATCGCCTTCGACGGCCTCAACGTCTACAACCTGTCGGCCCTGCAGATGAACGGTGGCCCGGCGGGCGAAATCGGCGGCTATATGCTCTTTGACGCCGAAGTCTCGGTCGATGATTTTCTGACCAATGGCGCGATCGAACAAATCGTGCCCTATCACGCCATTTACGGCGAGAGTTCGCGCTCGCGTTTTGCGATCATCCGAACGGGCGGCTATTCTGACTACGGCTTTGGCGGCTTCATCTACGAGCGGAACGGAACCGTCGTTCTGCCCCCTGCCGGAACGACCGGTCAGGCCGGATTTACCGGCCGCTATGCGGGTATGCGTGTCTTTAGCGGCATGGGCGGCCTCGAATTCACCGAAGGCGATATGCAGATTGCGATCGACTTTGGCGATTTCAACGACACCAATGCCGTTAGCGGCAAGCTCTTTAATCGGGTTGCCTACGATGAAAACGGCGTTCTCGTGATAGAAGGCACGGATGGAAGCGGTGGCCAACTGCCGCTCCCCAATCTGCACTTTGTGATCGAGTCCAACGTCGATACCCTGACAGCAAACGGCGAGATCGCCGGCAAGGTTATCTCGACCTATGTCGAGACAGACGAGAACGAGGCCGTGAATCCCTACGAAGAGGGTTTCTATTACGGCATTATCTCGGGCGACACGACCTCAGGGGACGGCGGCGAAATTGTCGGTGTCCTTGTCTTTACCTCGAGCGACCCTCGCTACGACAATGTGAATGTGCAGGAAACAGGTGGCTTTATCCTCTTGCGGACACAGCCATAGATTCATGCCCACCCCGATCATTCGATCGCTGTCGGTTTCTTTGACCCTGCTATGGCTGGCGCTCGCGCCAGCCGTTCCTGCATCGGCCCAAACCACCATCCTGACCCTTCAGGAAACCCGCGAGGCCGCCGTTTCCGCCTATGAGTCCGGCGCCTTCGCGCAGGCCGAGGCTTTGGCCCGCGCTCTGCTTCGGCGCGACCCGCGCGATCTTGTGGCCCAGATTGTGTTGATCGAGGTGGCTTCGGCCCGTGGCGATCATGGGGTCGCGGCTGATATGGCCTCCTATGGCTACGGCATCGCCGAGACCGATGGCGCCCGTTACACGCTCGCCCGTCTCGCCGCCCGCGAACATGCGCTGCTTGACCACGGCACCCGCGCGCAAGTTTGGCTACGCCGAGCGCGGGAGGCGAGCCCGACCAAGGGCGCTGCCCGTGAGGTCGCTGAGGATTATGCTTTCATCCGCGCCCGCAATCCTCTGTCGATTTCGGTGAACGGCGGCGTTGCTCCGCGCTCCAATATCAACAACGGCTCGTCGCAATCGACCCAAGAGGTTCTGATCTTCGGCATTCCGGTCACTCTGCCCCTCTCGGGCGACGCTCAGGCTCTTTCGGGAATTGCCTATAGCCTTGGAGGCGAGTTGGCCTATCGCCTCGATGACCGGAGCGACCGAAGCACCACGCTTTCGCTCTCCGCCTTCGGCGAGACCTATCAGCTCAGTGACGAAGCCAAAGCCCTTGCTCCGACCGCGGATGGCACGGATTTCGCCTATGTGAATGCCGAACTGGCTTTGCGGCAGGAACGCCGGATCGGACAGGACGGCGCGGTTCTGGGCTATGGGGCTTCGGTGGGCACGACATGGTCAGGCGGGACGGCCTATTACGATTTCACCCGCCTGTCCCTGTCATACGGCTGGCATGGCATTGGTGGGATGCAGCACCGGCTCGATGGCCAGACCGAACGCCAGATCGCACGAAGTGGCGGTGACCCGCGGCACATCTCGGAAGTCGGCTGGCGTGGCGATTGGAGGACCGTGGCTGGAGATCAGATCTCTGTGACAGTGCGCCTGTCGCAAAGCACCTCGACCAATCCCAACTACAGCTACGAAGGCGTCACCGCGAGCCTCGGCTGGACGCCGCAGGCACCATTCGCCCGCGGTCATTGGTCCATGAGCGCCGAGGCCGGCGCACGAAACTATGCGCCGTCTCTCCTCTCGCTCGATCCCAGAGAAGATCGTTCGGTCTCGGGCCGGATATCCTATCGCCCCGACAACCTCGAGTTTTACGGATTTCGCCCTGAGATCGCGCTGACAGGCCGCGCCAATGCTTCGAACGTCGCACGCTTCGACACGAGCGACTTGGGGCTGGGCTTGCGGATCGTATCGTCGTTCTAGGCCGCGCCTAGGGCACTGGTATCCGCTGTCTCCCGTGCTAGTCTGCCCGCAAATCCACGGGAGATGCCAATGACGATCCGCTATCTGCACACCATGGTCCGGGTTCTGGACCTTGAGAAATCCATCGCCTTCTACGCGCTTCTGGGTCTGAAAGAGACCCGCCGTTACGAAAATGAAGGCGGCCGCTTCACCCTGATCTTTATGGCGCCTCCCGGTCAGGAGGACTGCCCCGTTGAACTGACCTACAATTGGGACGGCGACGAGGGCCTGCCCTCGGACGGCCGCCATTTCGGCCACCTCGCCTATGAGGTCGACAATATTTACGAGACCTGCCAGCACCTGATCGACAACGGCGTGACGATGAACCGCCCGCCGCGCGACGGCCGCATGGCCTTTGTCCGCTCGCCTGACAACGTCTCGATCGAGCTTCTGCAAAAGGGCAACGCATTGCCGCCGGCCGAACCCTGGACCTCACTGCCAAATATCGGCCACTGGTAAGCTGGTTCAGTAAATATAGCGGATCTGGTCGGTCCAGTAGCGCTCGACCCGTTTGAGAGCGCTGCTGATATCCTCGACACCGGCCAGATCAAGCGCCTGGCGCGCCTGGAGCCCCTCTGCGTGCGTGGCAAAAAGCCGTGCAACGACAGACTGGATACGTTGCCCTTTCGACGTGAGACGCACCCGTACGGAGCGGCGATCAATCTCGCTGCGCTGATGGTGCATATAGCCCATATCGACCAGCTTCTTGAGATTGTAGCTGACGTTCGAACCCTGATAGTAGCCGCGGGTCTTCAATTCGCCCGCCATAACTTCGTTGTCTCCAACGTTGAACAGCAATAGCGCTTGCACAGGATTGATCTCGAATATTCCGAGCCGTTCAAACTCGTCCTTGACGACATCGAGAAGCAACCGGTGCAGCCGTTCAACCAAGGTCAGCGTTTCGAGGTATCTCGCCATAAAGACGGTATCAGCGGCCTCGTTCTTGGGCTGCGCCATCTCGGAATGTAGGCTCATCTTCGTCTCCGTTCTCCTGCGACAGCACAAGATTTCAACGAAAAAGGCCAAAATTCGGTTAAAACCCGCACCCTAGCGCGGGCGGACGATCCCCACGGCCCCCGAGGCGATGCTGGCGATCAGTCCGGCAAAGCGGTCGGGCGCGTGATCCTGCCCCGAGACCCAGCGATAGAGATCGTGGTCGCTCTCTTCCAGAAGCGCCTCGTAAAGATCGAGGTCGGCGTCGCCCATCGCGGCCAGATACTCGCCGGCATAGGCCGAGAGGATCAGGTCCATCTCTTTGATCCCGCGCCGCATCGACCGCATGGCAAGGCGCTTGATGCGGATATCGCGGCCCTCGTCGGTCATGCCATGTCCTTGATCGCGGTGCGGATGCGCTTTTCCAGCCGCGCCATGCGCTCGGCCGAGGTCGCCATCTGCGTCCGCAATTCGCGCAGGTCTGCCAAGAGGAGGTTCAGATCCTCAGGCAGTTCATTGAAATCAGCCGGGCCATCCGGCCCGTCGCCCTTGCCGGTCAGAAGCCAGCTGAGGCTCACACCCAGAATCCCCGCGAGCATCTGCAGACGGTTGGCGCGCGGCTCCTTGGCGTCGTTTTCCCAAGCGATGACCGTCAGCGTCCGGACACCGACGCGCGAGGCCAGTTCCTTCTGCGACAGCCCCGCCCCTTCCCGTGCCCCTGCCAGCCGGTCGCCGAAGGTTGCGGTCTCCTCGCCAAACCAGTCGCTTTCGCTTGTCTCGGGCATGGGCTCTCCTTGCTTCTTGAACGCGATTGAGCCCCACCCTATGACACGGCAAGAGCCAATTGGCCACCGGGAGCCCCACATGACCTTTCTTTCCGCGACACTGAACCGCGTCAAACCCTCGCCCACCATCGCCGTGACCACCAAGGCGGCCGAGCTGAAGGCCGCAGGCCGCGACATCATCGCGCTTGGGGCGGGCGAGCCCGATTTCGATACGCCGCAAAACATCAAGGACGCTGCGATCAAGGCGATCAATGAAGGCAAGACGAAATACACCGCCGTCGATGGCATCCCCGAATTGAAAAAGGCGATCTGCGCCAAGTTCAACCGCGAGAATGGCCTGAGCTACGAGCCTTCGCAGGTCACGGTTGGCAGCGGCGGCAAGCAGGTGCTCTATAATGCCCTGATGGCCACGCTGAACCCCGGCGACGAGGTGATCATCCCCGCGCCCTATTGGGTGAGCTATCCCGATATGGTCTTTCTTGCGGGCGGCGAGCCTGTGATCATCGAAGGGGCGATGGACAAGGGATACAAGATCAGCGCAGCCCAGCTTGAGGCCGCGATCACGCCGAAAACCAAGTGGTTCCTCTTCAATTCGCCCTCGAACCCCACCGGCGCGGGCTATAGCTGGGACGAGTTGAAGGCGCTGACCGAGGTTCTCATGCGGCATCCCCACGTTTGGGTCATGTCGGACGATATGTATGAACACCTCGTCTTCGACGATTTCAAATTCTGCACGCCCGCGCAGGTCGAGCCGGGGCTTTATGACCGGACGCTCACGGTCAATGGCGTGTCGAAAGCCTATGCCATGACCGGCTGGCGCATCGGCTATGCG
>JAHEBR010000128.1 GCA_024642185.1 Marivivens sp.
TGAAGTCAGCGGTTCTTTATACGGCGCTTGCCCTCGTTGCAAACGTGGCGATTGCGGGGTCGGCGCTTGAGGAGCTGCGCGAAGGCGACATGACGAAGCTTGCGGTTCATGCAGAGCCGGTGGCGGTCAGCGAGGCGCCTTTCGCGGGACCTGAGGGCGACGTCACCTTGGCCGATTTCGAAGGCAAGGTGCTTCTGGTGAACTTCTGGGCGACATGGTGCGCCCCTTGCCGCGAGGAGATGCCGTCGATCGCCGCGTTGAGCGAAGCTTTCCCCGCCGAGGAATTCGCGGTCATCACTATCGCCACTGGGCGCAATCCCGCCCCTGCCATCGAAAAATTCCTTGGCGAAATCGGCCTTGAAGAGATGCCCGTCTACACCGACCTCAAACAGCGCCTCGCCCGCGAGATGGGGGTGATGGGTCTGCCGGTCACAATCCTGATCGACCGTGAGGGGCGCGAAGTCGCGCGGCTGGTGGGTGGCGCGGATTGGGGCAGCGAGAGCGCCAAGGCGCTCATCGGCGCGCTCATCGGCGACGATGTAGCGGAAAACTAGGCGCGGCCGGCCGAAGCCGAGAGGATCAGCGGGTCAATCCCCATCGTCTTGAGCGCGGCGGTCCATTTGTGTTCGTTGGCGCGACCAAAGAGAATATCGGACCGCGCATCGCAGGTGAGCCAGCCGTTGGCGGCAATCTCGTCCTCGAGCTGCCCCGGCCCCCAGCCGGCATAGCCGAGCGCCAGCATCGAAGAGGCTGGCCCCTCGCCCTTGGCGATCTCTTCCAGAATCTCGGTCGTGGCGGTCATGGCCACCTGACCGTCAACCTTCATCGTGCCGGTCTCGGCCTCGTAATCCGCCGAGTGCAGCACAAACCCGCGGCCATGCTCGACCGGCCCGCCGAAATGCACGCGGATATCGCGCAGGCCTTCGCCAACGGGGATGGCCAGTTGCTCGAGAAGATCGGCAAAGCGGATATCGGTCGCGGGCTTGTTGACGATCAACCCCATCGCGCCATCGTCGGAATGCGCGCAGAGATAGACGACGCTATGCTCGAACCTTGGATCGCCCATGCCCGGCATGGCGATCAGCATCTTGCCCGTGAAATCCGACGATACCTGCTTCATATCCCTAGGATGTGGTGCGCCCCTGCTACGTTCAAGGGGTTGGACACGCGATCCTCGCCACAACGTGACTTTCCTTGGCCGCAACATTTCCTATTGTCGGCGCGATGATCCGCTTTCGAACCCTTCTTTTCGCGCTCGCCCTTCTCGCGCCCGCCCCTCTCTTTGCGGGAGAGGGCGGCGAGCCTGCCAGCATTCGCATCCTTCCGGGCTGGAAATCCACCGAAGGGCACCATTTCATCGGTGTCGAAATCTCGCTGGAGCCCGGCTGGAAGACCTACTGGCGCGCGCCGGGCGAGGCCGGGATTCCCCCCTACTGGGATTGGAGCGGCAGCGAGAATGTCGCCGATCTCGCGATCCATTGGCCGGTGCCGGAAGTCTTTGAATACGCGGGGCTCGACGTGATCGGCTATCATGATCGGGTCGTCATCCCGATCGAGATCACGCCCTCCGACACAGGCGCGCCCGCGCGTCTTTCCGGCCATGCCGAAATCGGCGTCTGCCACGAGATTTGCGTGCCCTTCTCATTCGACTTCGCCCTCGATCTCGAGGAAGGCGGGCGCAAGGTTCCGGCCATCATTGCCGCAATGATCGACCAACCCGTTTCCGCCGAAACCGCCAAGGTTGAGGCCGTCACCTGTCAGGCCGAGCCGACAGCCAAGGGCCTCAAGATCACTGCCAAGCTGACGATGCCCTCTGCCGGTTCTCCCGAGGTTGTAGTGATCGAATCGGGCGATGGCGATATCTGGGCCTCGGGGGCCAGCTCCGCCCGTGTCGGCAATGTGCTGACCGCCAGCGCCGAGATGATGAACCTCTATGGAGACCCCATCGCGCTCAACCGCTCGGCCATGCGGATCACCGTTTTGGGCAGCGACCGTGCGGTGGATATCCTCGGCTGCCCCGGCGGCTAGACCGTCATCGCCAGAAGCCGGCTCACCGCGCTGAGGGATCGGCCCGATTGGGCGCTCCAGTCGTTGAACGCCGCCTGAACCGCCGCCAGTTCCCGTTTTGACGAAGGCTCTTTTTCGACAATCCCCTCGGCGATTAGCCGGGCGACCACATCGGGGCTGAAGATGAAACTCGGCTTGCCCACCGCGCGGCAAACCCGCTGGCCGGTATTGCCCCCGAGCCGAGAGCCGCGCTTTTTCAGGAAATCAAGAAGGCCGATGTAGTCCTCGTCGGGCCAATCGGCGAATACCTTAGCGGCGGAGCCTTTCTCTCGGGCCAGATCGGTCAGGAACACGGCATTCTCGATCACCGCCATGATCTTCGGCCCATTGCGCACGATCCCCTTGTCGGCCAGAAGCCGCGCCAATTCGTCGTCGCCATACATGGCGACCCGCGCCGGCGCGAAGCCTTCGAAGGCCGCCTCGAAGCCAGACCATTTGGCCTCGATCACCTTCCAGCTGAACCCCGCCTGAAAAATCGCCCGCGCCATTTCGGCAAGCCACTTGCCATCTGGCAGTGCGGCAAGCTCGGCCTTCGTTTTCGCCTTGGGCAGATGCGCCTCGACCGCCTCCACGCTTCCTTTGCGCTGAACCGCAATCGCATAGAGGGCGTCGAAACTGCGCATCACTTTCTCCGCAAGTGCTCGTCGAGCCTTGGAAAAATCTCGACGAAATTGCAGGGCCGGTGGCGATAATCGAACTGGGCCTTGAGGATCTCGTCCCATGCATCCTTGCAGGCGCCGGGGCTTCCGGGCAGGGCGAACAAATAGGTGCCATTGGCCACGCCGCCGGTCGCGCGGGATTGAACCGCGCTGGTTCCGATTTTCTGCATCGAGACGATCGTGAAAACGGTGGCGAAAGCTTCGATTTCCTTTTCATAGACATCACGGTGCGCCTCGACCGTCACATCGCGCCCCGTCAGGCCCGTGCCGCCGGTCGAGATCACAACGTCGATCTCCGGATCCGCACACCATGCGCGCAGTTGCTCGGCGATCTGTGCCCGCTCGTCCTGAATGATCTTGCGATCGGCAAGGATATGCCCTGCCTCGGCGATCCGGCCGACGAGCGTATCGCCCGAACGATCCTCGGCAAGCGTGCGGGTGTCACTCACCGTCAAAACGGCGATGCGGACAGGGAGGAACTCTTTGCTTTCGTCGATACGGCTCATCGGGGCTTTCTTCAGGACTTGAGGCGCGCCTTGAGGGCCAGAAGATCGGCCCAGGCTTCGCGCTTGGCGGCGGGATTTCGCAAAAGATAGGCGGGGTGGAACATCGGCAGGGCGGGCTTGCCCAGAACCTGTGTCCAGTTGCCCCGAAGGCGGGTGATGCCGGTCTGGCCAAGAAGCGCCTGACAGGGCGTGTTGCCCACCATCACCACGACCTCGGGATCAATGAGCTCGATATGCCGCTGCACGAAGGGCAGGAGCATCCCTATTTCGGCCGCATCCGGCGTGCGGTTCGATGGCGGGCGCCATGGCGAGACATTGGTGATGTAGACGGCGCTCTGGGCATCGGGGCTTGTCCGGCTGAGGCCAATCGCGTCGAACATCCGATCAAGCAGCTGTCCGGCGCGGCCGACGAAAGGCCGCCCCTCGATATCCTCCTCACGCCCCGGCGCTTCGCCGACGATCATCACGCGGGCGGCGGCGTTGCCGTCGCTGAAGACGGTGTTCTTCGCGCCCCGCTTCAATTCGCACAGATCAAAGCCGGAAACCGCCTCTCGCAATTCATCCAGCGTTGCCGCACGGGCGGCGGCGGCACGGGCCATGGCAGGGGCGTCAACGGCAGGGGCAGGCTCGGGAATCGGCGGGCGGGCGGGTTGAGCGGGCGCAATCGCTGCCTGCGGCTTGGCCTCTTCTGCCGAAGCGGCATAGCGGTCGGCGGGCGCGTCGAGCATGGCCTCGTCGGCCCCCATCTCGACCTGCCATTCGAGCGCGGCCCGCGAGGCCCAATATCCCTCAGGAGATTCCATAGGCCAAGGATAGGCCGGATCGGCGGCAATGTGCAGGGGCAATCCGCCACCCCAAACCAGCCTTGCCGCGGCGCGGCGCACTTTCTATAAGCAGGAAAATCCGATCCAGAGGGTCTCATGACTTTCCGCGCCCAGCATCTCCTCGGCATCGAGCATCTCGCCCCTGACGAAATCACGACGCTCCTCGATCTGTCCGACCGCTATGCCAACGAAAACCGCGACGGCATCGCCCACCGCGACGTTCTGGCGGGCCTCACGCAGATCAACATGTTCTTCGAGAACTCGACCCGCACGCAGGCAAGCTTTGAGATTGCCGGCAAACGGCTCGGTGCGGATGTGATGAACATGGCGATGGCGCAGTCGAGCGTGAAGAAGGGCGAGACCCTGATCGACACGGCGCTCACGCTCAACGCCATGCACCCCGATCTTCTGGTGGTGCGCCATGGCGCCTCGGGCGCGGTCGATCTTCTGGCGCAGAAGGTCAATTGCGCGGTCCTCAATGCGGGCGACGGGCGGCATGAACACCCCACCCAAGCGCTTCTCGATGCGCTCACGATCCGCCGCGCCAAGGGGCGGCTGCATCGCCTCTCGATCGCCATTTGTGGCGATGTCCTGCACAGCCGCGTGGCGCGGTCGAACATCCTGCTGCTGGGCAAGATGGAAAACCGCGTGCGCCTTGTCGCCCCGCCGACGCTGATGCCTGCGGGCGCCGCCGAGCTGGGCGTCGAGGTCTTCGAGGACATGGAGAAGGGCCTCAAGGACGTGGACGTGGTGATGATGCTGCGGCTTCAGAAAGAGCGGATGGATGGCGGCTTTGTCCCCTCCGAGCGGGAATACTACCACCGCTTCGGCCTCGATGCGGCCAAGCTTTCCCGCGCCAAGCCCGATGCCATCGTCATGCACCCCGGCCCGATGAACCGCGGCGTCGAGATCGACGGAACCATCGCCGACGACATCAACCGCTCGGTGATCCAGACGCAGGTCGAGATGGGGGTCGCCGTGCGCATGGCCGCGATGGACCTTCTGGCACGCAACCTCAAGGCACGCCGCGCCGCGGCCAAGACCAGCGGGGGGGCTTGGGCATGAGCGAGATCCTCTTCACCAATGCCCGCCTGATCGACCCGGTGACGCTGACCGACGCGCCCGGATGGCTGCGCGTGGTCAAAGGCAAGATCGTCGATACTGGCGATGGCAAGGCGCCCGAGGCCAAAGGCGAGGTTGTCGATTGCGGCGGGCTTTGCCTTGCGCCCGGCATCATTGATATCGGCGTGAAGGTTTCCGAGCCGGGTGAGCGGCACAAGGAAAGCTTCCGCTCGGCAGGCAAGGCGGCAGCGGCCGGTGGCGTGACCACCATGGTCACGCGCCCCGATACCAACCCCGCAATCGATTCGCCCGAGATCCTCGAATTCGTCGCCCGCCGTGCCGCAACCGAATCCATCGTCAATGTCCTGCCAATGGCCGCGCTGACCAAAGGGCGCGACGGCCGCGAAATGACCGAGATCGGCTTCCTTCGGGATGCAGGCGCGGTGGCCTTTACCGACTGCGACCGCGTGGTGACTAATACCAAGGTTTACGCGCGCGCGCTGACCTATGCCCGCTCGCTTGACGCCCTCGTGATCGGCCATGTGCAAGAGCCGATCCTGTCTGAAGGCGCCGCCGCAACGAAGGGCAAGTTCGCCTCGCTTCGGGGTCTGCCCGACGTGAGCCCGATGGCCGAGCGCATGGGTCTTGATCGAGAAATCTCGCTCCTTGAGATGACCGGCGCGCGCTATCACGCCGACCAGATCACCACCGCCCGCGCCTTGCCCGCCCTCGAGCGGGCCAAGCGCAACGGGCTCGACATCACCGCAGGCGTGGGCGTGCATCACCTGACGCTTAATGAATTCGACATCGCCGACTATCGGACCTTCTTCAAACTCAAGCCCCCGCTCCGCGCCGAAAGCGACCGGATCGCCGTGGTGCAGGCTGTGGAGAGCGGCCTCATCGACATCATCTGCTCGATGCACACGCCGCAGGACGAGGAAAGCAAGCGCCTGCCGTTTGAAGAGGCGGCGAGCGGGGCTGTCGGCCTGCAGACGCTCCTTCCCGCAGCCTTGCGCCTCTATCACGCCGAGCAGATCGACCTGCCCAAGCTCTTCCGGGCGA
>JAHEBR010000129.1 GCA_024642185.1 Marivivens sp.
GCTGGCGTTGGCTTGCGCTTCTGGCTTTGGCGCTCTTTGCGGCCTTGGTCGCGGCCGCGCCATCCGGTGTGCCGGATACGATGATCTTCGGCTATGCGCCCCAGTATCCTGCCGAGTTTCTCGCCGGTCTGGGTGGCGATCTCGGGCGGCTTAAGGCCTCGGTCGGGATAGATATGGTCTTTCCGCTGGTTCTGACCATCGTGCTGGTAATGCCGTTGACAGGCGCGGCGCGTTTGCCCGCCATCGGCTACATGGTGGCCGACTATATCGAGAATATTGCGCTCTACCGCTTCTACTTCCTTGGGGTCGATGCTCCGGCTATCCTGAGCCTTGTCTCCCAGATTAAATGGGCGCTCGTGGCGCTGGCGTTTGTCGTTCTGGCTCGGGAGCTTCTCCGCACAAGGCGGCTACCATGAGCTTTGCCGTGGCAATCGACGGTCCGGCGGCGGCGGGCAAGGGCACCATCAGCCGCGCTGTGGCTGCGCATTTCGGCTTTGCCCATCTGGATACGGGGCTACTTTATCGGGCCGTTGGGGCGAAGGTTCTTGAGGGGGCAGACGCCATCGAGGCCGCCGAGGCGCTTCGGGCCGAGGATCTGCAAGCTGACAACCTCAGAACAGCCGAGGTCGCGCAGGCGGCGTCGAAGGTGGCGGTGATCCCCGAGGTGCGGGCGGCGCTTGTCGATTTCCAGCGGGCCTTTGCGCGGCGCGATGGCGGCGCCGTTCTCGACGGGCGCGATATCGGCACGGTGATCTGCCCCGATGCCGAGGTGAAGATTTTTGTCACGGCGAGCGCCGAAGTGCGCGCCAAGCGCCGGTTTCTGGAGCTTCAGGCAGCGGGCAGCACGATGAGCCTTGAGGCGGTTTTGGCCGATGTCGTAGCCCGCGACGCCCGCGACCGTGATCGTGCGACGGCGCCGATGAAACCGGCCGAAGGCGCCCTCATCCTCGACACCAGCGAAATGACCATCGACGAGGCGGTGGCGGCGGCGACGAGAGCCATAGCAGCAAGGCGCTAAAGCCCTTGCCCTTTGGGGAGGCTTCGCCTATACGCCCCCTGTCGCAAGGCGGGACAAGCCGGGATAAAGAGCGAGCAGGGTCGGGATCTACCGGCCCTCTTTGTTTTCGGTCCGCAAAGCGGCGCAACTCACTGAAAGACCCGCGGAGACAACCGCGTGGCCCGAATAGACATGAAAAAGGAACTGACATTTATGTGCGCTAAGAACGCTATGGAGGAATTCGAAGCCCTCCTTAATGAAAGCTTCGAGATCGACACCCCCTCGGAAGGCAGCGTCGTCAAAGGCAAGGTCATCGCCATCGAGGCGGGCCAGGCCATCATCGACGTGGGCTACAAGATGGAAGGCCGTGTCGACCTGAAAGAATTCGCGAACCCCGGCGAAGCGCCGACCCTCGCGGTTGGTGACGAGGTTGAAGTCTTCCTGCGTGCGGCTGAAAACGCCCGCGGCGAAGCCGTTATTTCGCGCGAGATGGCTCGCCGCGAAGAAGCCTGGGATCGTCTCGAGAAAGCCTATGCTGACGAAGAGCGCGTCGATGGCGCCATCTTCGGTCGCGTCAAGGGCGGCTTTACTGTTGATCTCGGCGGCGCTGTTGCGTTCCTTCCGGGCTCGCAGGTCGACGTGCGCCCCGTGCGCGACGCGGGCCCCCTCATGGGCCTCAAGCAGCCGTTCCAGATCCTCAAGATGGACCGTCGCCGTGGCAACATCGTTGTCTCGCGCCGTGCGATCCTTGAAGAGAGCCGCGCCGAGCAGCGCGCCGAAGTCATCGGCAACCTCACCGAAGGTCAGGCCGTTGATGGTGTGGTCAAGAACATCACCGAATACGGTGCCTTCGTTGACCTCGGCGGTGTTGACGGCCTTCTGCACGTCACCGACATGGCCTGGCGCCGCGTCAACCACCCGTCCGAGATCCTGTCGATCGGCGAGACCATCAAGGTTCAGGTCATCAAGATCAACAAGGAAACCCACCGTATCAGCCTTGGCATGAAACAGCTTCAGGCCGATCCGTGGGATGATGTCGAAGCCCGCTTCTCGCTGGGTTCGGTCCATCAGGGCCGCGTGACCAACATCACCGACTACGGCGCCTTCGTGGAGCTGGAAGCCGGTGTCGAAGGCCTCGTGCACGTCTCCGAAATGTCCTGGACCAAGAAGAACGTCCACCCCGGCAAGATCGTCTCGACGAGCCAGGAAGTGGAAGTCATGGTTCTCGAGATCGACAGCGCCAAGCGCCGTGTCTCGCTTGGCCTCAAGCAGACCCAGCGCAACCCGTGGGAAGTCTTCGCCGAGACCCACCCGGAAAACACCGAGGTCGAGGGCGAGGTCAAGAACATCACCGAATTCGGTCTGTTCGTCGGCCTGCCGGGCGATATCGACGGCATGGTTCACCTCTCCGACCTGTCGTGGGACGAGCGTGGCGAAGACGCGATCCAGAACTACCGCAAGGGCGACATGGTCAAGGCCAAGGTCACCGAGGTTGATGTCGAGAAAGAGCGTATCTCGCTCTCGATCAAAGCCATGGGTGGTGATCCCTATGCCGAAGCTATCGGCGGCGTGAAGCGTGGTTCGGTCATCACCGTCACCGTCACCAAGATCGAAGATGGCGGCGTCGAGGTCGAATACGAGGGCATGAAGTCGTTCATCCGTCGTTCGGACCTGAGCCGTGACCGTGCCGAGCAGCGCCCCGAGCGCTTCCAGGTTGGCGATCATGTCGACGTTCGCGTGACCAACATCGACAGCAAGACCCGCAAGCTCGGTCTGTCGATCAAGGCTCGCGAGATCGCCGAAGAGAAGGAAGCCGTTGAGCAGTATGGCTCGTCCGACTCGGGCGCCTCGCTTGGCGACATCCTCGGCGCAGCCCTCAAAGGCGACAAGTAAGCTTCAGGCCAGACCTGAACGAGGCCCCGCAGCCACAAGCTGCGGGGCTTTTCTTTTGCGAATCAGGGAAATCGAATGGCGTGCGACGGCACGACAAATGACCAAATCCTTCGGAAATTTTTCCGCCTGAGGGGGGAATCTCTTTGTCATCCCTCTCAAAAAGCACGAGAATTTCGATATCCGGCGAGTAAAGCCTATGTCGCTCCGAGATTCTGGGGCTATAGTTGCTCGATAAGCGGGGTTTACCCGCCGCAAGAGATTGCTGCCTCAGGGGGGTGACTGCTCATGATCAGGTCTGAACTGATCCAGATTATTGCCGACGAAAATCCGCATCTCTACCAGCGGGACGTGGAGCGGATTGTTAATACGATATTCGAACAGATTACCGATGCTATGGCGCGGGGCGACCGGGTTGAACTTCGGGGCTTTGGGGCCTTTTCCGTGAAGAAACGCGATGGCCGGGTCGGCCGGAATCCGCGCACGGGCGAGTCTGTAGAGGTCGACGAGAAGCACGTTCCGTTCTTCAAGACAGGGAAGCTGTTGCGCGACCGCCTGAACGGCCAGTAATATCGCCCTTATGAAAACACTTCGTTATGCCTTCTGGGCCATCGTTGGGCTGTGCCTCATTATGGTGGGGGTCGCCAACCGCGACCTCGTGACCCTGCACGCCTTTCCCGAATTCTTGACCCGCGCCTTGGGTATCGCTCCCGCAATTGAGTTGCCGCTCTTCGTCGCGATCTTCATCGGTGTTGGCCTTGGGCTTTTGATCGGGTTTCTCTGGGAATGGCTGCGCGAGCACAAGATGCGGGCCGATGGCCGTGCCAAGGGCCGCGAGCTGGAGCAGCTCAAGGCCGAGATGAGCCGGCTGCGGGACACCGATGGCGACGGCAAGGACGATGTCCTGCAAATCCTCGAGGCCAGCGAAAAGACATGACCAGCGATATCCGCGTCAAGATCTGTGGCCTGACAGAGCAGCGCCACGTGGAAGCGGCTGTGGCGGCGGGCGCCTCGTATCTGGGTTTTGTCTTCTTTCCGAAATCGCCGCGCAACCTGAGTATCGCTCAGGCTCAGGCGCTTGCCATCGAGGTGCCGCCGGGGGTTGCCAAGGTAGCCCTCAGCGTCGATGCCGACAACGATCTTCTCGACGCGATCACGGGCTCTGTGCCGCTCGATATGCTGCAGCTTCACGGCCACGAAAGCCCCGCGCGGGTGCGTGAGGTGCAGGCGCGCTATGGCTTGCCGGTGATGAAGGCGGTGGGGATCGCGGATCGCTCGGATCTTGTGGCGCTGCAGGAGTACTGGCAGGTGGCCGACCAGATCCTGATCGACGCCAAGCCGCCGAAGGATGCGCCCTTGCCGGGGGGCAACGGTCTGAGTTTTGACTGGACCCTTCTGGCCGAGCGCCGCTGGCCCTGCCCGTGGATGCTGGCTGGGGGGCTGACGGCCGGGAATGTGGCCGAGGCCGTAGGGTTGACGAAGGCGCGGCAGGTTGATGTGTCTTCGGGCGTCGAGAGTGCGCCTGGTTTGAAAGATTCTGGCTTGATCGAGGCCTTCATCAAGGCGGCCAAGGCCGCCTGAGGGGCTCTGCCCCTCTGCCCTGCGGGCATTCACCCCGGAGTATTTCAGAGCCAAAAGAAGACCTGCGGCATTCCGCTTGGGCCTTGGGCCTTTACCGGATGCTGGCTTGGGGGTAGGGGAGGTGGGTCAATGCGGAGGCTCCAATGGCGAACGACCTTTTCAACTCCTTCATGCGTGGTCCGGACGAGAACGGGCGCTTTGGCGATTTCGGCGGGCGGTTCGTCTCCGAGACGCTGATGCCGCTGATCCTCGATCTCGAGGCGGAGTACGAGAAGGCCAAGACGGATGCGAGCTTCTGGGCGGAGATGGACGATCTTTGGACCAACTACGTCGGCCGTCCGAGCCCCTTGTATCATGCCGAGCGGCTGACCGAGCATTTGGGCGGGGCGAAGATCTATCTCAAGCGCGACGAACTCAATCACACGGGCGCGCACAAGATCAACAACGTGCTCGGCCAGATCATTCTGGCCCGCCGCATGGGCAAGACGCGGATTATCGCCGAGACCGGCGCGGGGCAGCATGGGGTGGCAACCGCGACCGTCTGCGCCAAGTTTGGCCTTCAGTGCATCGTCTATATGGGCGCGCATGACGTCGAGCGGCAGGCACCAAACGTGTTCCGTATGCGCCTTCTGGGCGCGACCGTAATTCCGGTGACCTCGGGGCGCGGCACGCTCAAGGACGCGATGAACGATGCGCTGCGCGATTGGGTGACCAATGTGCGCGACACCTTCTATTGCATCGGCACCGTGGCGGGCCCGCACCCCTATCCGGCGATGGTGCGCGATTTCCAGTCGATCATCGGCAAGGAAGCCAAGGAACAGATGATGAAGGCCGAGGGGCGTTTGCCCGATACGGTCATTGCCGCGATCGGCGGGGGATCGAACGCCATGGGCCTGTTCTTTCCCTTCCTCGACGACGAGAGCGTGCGGATCATCGGCGTTGAGGCCGGCGGCAAGGGTGTCAACGAGAAGATGGAGCATTGCGCCTCGCTTACCGGCGGGCGCCCTGGCGTTCTGCACGGCAACCGGACCTACTTGTTGCAGGATGACGACGGGCAGATCCTCGAAGGGTTTTCGATCTCGGCCGGCCTCGATTATCCGGGGATCGGGCCGGAGCACGCCTGGCTCCATGATGTGGGCCGGGCCGAGTATGTGGCGATTACCGACAAGGAGGCGCTCGAGGCGTTTCAGCTCTGCTGCGAGCTTGAGGGAATCATTCCGGCGCTTGAGCCGAGCCATGCTTTGGCGCATGTGATGAAGATTGCGCCGAGCCTGCCGAAAGATCATCTGATCTGCATGAATATGTGCGGGCGTGGCGACAAGGACATCTTCACTGTCGCCAAGCACCTTGGATTTGATATGAAAATCTGATGGTTAGGGTATTTTTGGTGAAGGCCGTGGACGCAGATCCGCGGCCTTTCGCATTCTAAACTCTGGTTTATGCGGCTAGCGCAGGGGTTTATTCGGGCGATTTAAACCTCAGGTGAATGGCCCTCAGCGGCCTTTCAGGTTCCAACTCGATGTGACGCACATTCAATGCGCCAAGACCTACGAGCAACCAACGAGAGGACCCCCTGATGCGCAAGCTAATCTTTACAACTACTGCCCTTTTGGGCCTGAACGCCGGCGCGGCCTATGCCTATATGGATGCCAATACCAT
>JAHEBR010000130.1 GCA_024642185.1 Marivivens sp.
TATGAAAGAGCGCCGCGCTGTTGTTCACCTCGATCTCGCGCTCTTCCTCGCGCACCAACGCCTCAAGCCCCTTGCGTTCGCGCTTGAGCATCACCTCGGCCAAGGAGGAAATCACCACCCTTTTGCCGCCCCTTTCGAGCCGCTCGGCCACCTCGGGCAGGTGCGGATCGAAGAAGGGCTGGCGCTTGGAACAGATCACTTCGCCCAAATAGACGGTATCGACCGGCGCCTCGTCGGCGATCCTTGCATAGAAATCGCGCTTCTTCTCGGCGGACCAGTGATAGAGGATCGGGCCGATCGTCAGGTTTGCAGACATCACTACCTCCAGGTCTTTGTCTTGAACGCGCCCTGGGTCTGCTTTTGCCCCTCGGTCAGCGCCAAAAGATCGGCAAGCACCGGCTCGCTCCCGTCCATCACCGCATCCACGGCCTCACGGAAGGCGCCAACCACCTTGCGAACATAGGCGCGCGAGCGCTGTCGGCCTTCGATCTTGAAGGCATGAACCCCGGCGCGGATCAGATCAGGCAACAGCTCGGAGAGATTAAGGCTGATCGGCTCTTCAAAGGCATAATAGCCATCGGGTCGGCAATCTGCCGTATAGCGGCCCTTGCAGATCGTGGGATAGCCGGCGGTTTCGTCCTTGCCGAAACAGTCGATGGTGAAGGCGCCGAGGCGGGTCGACATGCTGCCGTCGGCCTCGCGGACATATTCGACATCCGCCGCCGGCGAGCAGACACCGTCCATATTCGTCGAAAGGCCGGTGACGTAGTTGGTCAGGCTGCACTTGCCCTCCACCATCAGGCCGTGGTTGCCAAAGATGAAGGTTTCGATTTCGCAGGGGATCTCGGCCTTGATCTGCCTGATCTCGGGAATGGTCAGGATGCGCGGCAGGACCACGCGCTTGACCCCGAACTCGCGGCAATAATAGCGGATCGCCTCGGGCGAAGAGGCCGCCGCCTGAACCGAAAGGTGCAGGCGGATATCGGGATAGGCTCTGGCGATATAATCGGCCACGCCGATATCGGCGACGATAAAGGCATCGGCCCCCAGCCGCGCGCCGGTATCAACCGCGTCCTTCCAAAGCGAAAACTTGCCCGCCGGTGGGTATGTGTTGATCGCAAGTAGCACCTTGGCACCACGCTCGTGGGCATAGGCGACTGATTGGGCAAGCTCTTCGGGGGTGAAATTCAGGCCGGGAAAATTGCGCGCATTGGTGGCGTTCTGAAAACCGCAATAGACGGAATCCGCTCCGGCATCGACAGCCGTTCGAAGCGCTGCGGGCGTGCCTGCAGGGCAGACGAGTTCTGGCCGTATCATGCTTTTCTACCTTTCGAAATCACGTTGTGTTCGGCGCGCTTGCGCAGAGCCGCCAGCGCCGCTCGTCCGGGCGCGCCAAAGAGAGTGGCCACGCTTTCGGCGACCGATCCGTCCACGTCATCAAGGGCGTTGCGTAGGCTGACGACCGCCTCGGTATCCCCCGTCACCAAAAGCTCGCGCGAAAAGAACAGGGCATCGCCGTCTTCATCGGCATCTACGAGGCGTAGAAGATCGTAGAACCGCCCCGAAATCCGCGCGACGTGGGGCGGGTTGCCCGAGCGCGGGATCGCGCGAAACATCAGGTTCTTCGGGTCGGGGCGCAGAAGGAGCCGGAAAGGAAGCCCCTGCGGTTCGATGAGGAAGACCGAGGTTTGATGCGGCCCGAGGCGGGCAAACATTGAAGGATACTGCGCGGCGATCTTGTGAACGATCCGGCGCAAGACGGGCTGCAAGGGCGCAAGCGGAAGCGCCGCAAGAGGCGACACCTGTGGCGACCTGAGCGACTCACCCGTGACAGAGGGAGGAAGGGTATGGGCCATGCGCCCTGTTACGCCCACGCGGGCGCGTAAGAATTGATTTATATCAAGTGGCGAAAATTTCGCTGATACATCGGCAAGAGATTTCCCGAAACGAAAAGGCGCCCCGCAGGGCGCCCTTTGATCACTGATCCAGGAAACTCCGCAGCTTCCTGCTGCGGCTCGGATGCTTCAGCTTTCTCAAGGCCTTGGCCTCGATCTGGCGGATCCGTTCGCGGGTGACGCTGAATTGCTGGCCGACCTCTTCGAGGGTGTGGTCGGTGTTCATGCCGATGCCGAACCGCATCCGCAGCACGCGCTCTTCGCGGGGCGTGAGCGAGGCGAGGACGCGGGTCGTGGTTTCCTTCAGATTTTCCTGAATGGCAGAATCCAGCGGCAGGATCGCGTTCTTGTCTTCGATGAAATCGCCAAGCTGTGAATCCTCCTCGTCGCCAATCGGCGTCTCGAGGCTGATCGGCTCCTTGGCGATCTTCATCACCTTGCGAACCTTCTCAAGCGGCATCTGCAGCTTTTCAGCCAGTTCTTCCGGCGTCGGCTCGCGGCCGATCTCGTGGAGCATCTGGCGCCCCGTGCGCACGAGCTTGTTGATTGTCTCGATCATATGGACCGGAATACGGATCGTGCGCGCCTGATCGGCGATCGAGCGGGTGATCGCCTGACGGATCCACCATGTCGCATAGGTCGAGAACTTATAGCCGCGGCGGTATTCGAATTTGTCCACGGCCTTCATCAGGCCGATGTTGCCTTCTTGAATGAGGTCGAGGAACTGCAGGCCGCGGTTGGTGTATTTCTTGGCGATGGAAATCACGAGGCGCAGGTTGGCCTCGACCATTTCCTTCTTGGCCTGACGGGCCTCTTTCTCGCCCTTCTGGACCTGCTGCACGATGCGGCGGAATTCCGAGATATCGACGCCGACATACTGACCGACCTGCGCCATTTCCGAACGCAGCTCTTCGATTTTGTCGGTGGATTTCTCCATCAGCATCTGCCAGCCGCGGCCCGCTTTCTCGGCCATACGGTCAAGCCAGGTCGGATCAAGCTCGGAGCCGCGATATTCATCAATAAACTCGCGGCGGTTGATGCGGGCCTGGTCGGCGAGCTTCACCATATTGGAGTCGATCGACATGATCCGGCGGTTGATGCCGTAGAGCTGGTCGATCAGGGCTTCGATCCGGTTGTTGTGCAGGTGAAGCGAGTTCACCAGCTGGACGATCTCGGCGCGAAGCTTCTGATACTTGGTCTCTTCCTTGTCGGAGAAACTGTTGTCCTCGTTGAGCGTCGCGGACATACGCGCGTCCTGCATGTCGCTCAGTTTGCCAAAATCGCGGGCGATGATTTCGAGCGTCTCAAGGACTCGGGGTTTCAAGGCCGATTCCATGGCCGCAAGGCTCATGTTGGCCTGATCGTCATCATCCTCGTCGTCTTCGCGGGCGATAGGATTGCCGTCTGCGTCAAGCTCGGGCGAGCTGCTCTCGCTGTTATTCGCGCTCGAGTCGCTGCCGGAATCTACCACCGACTCATTGTCTTCGTCGCCGTCGAGCTGGTTGCCAAAGGTGGCCTCGAGGTCGATCACATCGCGCAGAAGGATGTCTTCGCTCAGAAGTTCGTCACGCCAGATGGTGATAGCATGAAACGTCAGCGGGCTCTCGCAGAGGCCGGCGATCATCGTGTTGCGGCCGGCTTCGATACGCTTGGCGATGGCGATCTCGCCCTCGCGGCTCAGAAGCTCGACCGTGCCCATTTCGCGCAGATACATCCGCACCGGATCGTCGGTGCGGTCGAGCTTTTCGGTCTCCGACGAGCCAATCGCCACCTCGCGGCCACCGGTGGTGGCAACGGCGGTCGAGGCAGAGGCGCTATCGTCTTCGACCTCTTCGCTCTCTTCTTCCTCGGTGACCTGAATGCCCATCTCGGAAAGCATCGACATCACGTCTTCGATCTGGTCCGACGAGACCTGATCGGGCGGAAGGACAGAGTTGAGCTGGTCGTAGGTGATGTATCCGCGCTCGCGCGCATCGGCGATCATCCGTTTGACGGCGGCCTGGCTCACATCCATCGAGATGTCGCCGTCCTGATCTTCGTCTTTGGAGTCGTCGGTGTCTTTTGCGGCCATCAGTGGCTCCTAAAATGATCTTGATTTCGAATCAGTGATTCGTTTTGCCCGAATCAATCTGTCGGTGCAGCGATTCGCAACCTCTCGCGCGGGGTTTTTTCCTAGCTGTTGCGCCTGCCGCCTTTGCCGTAGTTGATCTGGTCGAGCAAACGTTCAAAGGCATCGCGCTCGTCGCGCTTCATTCTGGCACCGTTTGCGCCCGTGTCATATTCCGCCTTGTCTTCGTTGTTGCCCCGGCCCGCACGATCCATCGCCAACGCCGCCTGACCAAGCCGCCATGTCACCCCCTCATCGGCCACACCCGAAAGATCCTCGACAGCTTCGGCAATCTCGCGTGGCAGGCTTCGGCGGGCGTTGAGCTTGGCAAGTTCCTCGGCAAGGCACATCCGCGCCACCTCGGCATCCCCAGCCCGCCGCACCGCAGGGCTGATAGCCACATGGCTCTGACCAAAGAGCTTTTCAAGGACATCCCCGCCGATATCGGCAGAAACCGCCCCGCGCAGATCGCCGCCCGTGTCATGCGCGTGCCGCAAGATAGCGTCGCGCAGCTGGCGGTGGGTCGGTTCCGCCGATTCCATGCGTTCCAGTTCGCCCTCGAAATCGGCAAGAACAGCCGGCGTCGAAAGGATCGCCGCAATGATCACCGCTTCACGCAAATGGTCTTCGAACCCATCGGCGGAAACAAGCACCGAGGATTTCGTCGTCGAAAGAACCTGCGGCCCCTTCTGCCATGGTCCGCGCGACGGGCCTGCGCTTCGCGCACGGCGGGCGGAGCCGAAAAGCTCGGCCCGCAACTCCTTGATCGCCTCGCCATAGTGGGTGCGGATCGAGGGATCCTTGATGAGCCGCAGCTTTTCCCGCAGTGCCTTGTCGAGCGCGGCGCGCCGTTCGGGGCTGTCGAAAATCTTGTCTTCCGTCTCGCGCCGCCACAATAGCGCGACCATCGGGATCGCGGCGTCGATCACCTTGCGCATCGCGCCTGCGCCCTGCGCCCGGATGAGGTCGTCTGGGTCTTGCCCTTCGGGCATCAGCGCAAAACGCAGCGATTGCCCCGCCTCCAGAAGCGGCAGCGCCACGTCGATCGCCCGCATCGCCGCGCGAAGGCCCGCCGTATCGCCATCCAGCGCGATCAGCGGCTCGGGCGCGATCCGCCACAGAAGCCGCAACTGATCCTCGGTGATCGCCGTGCCAAGCGGCGCGACCACGGCGGGAAAGCCTGCCTCGCTGAGCGCGATCACGTCCATATAGCCTTCGGCCACGATCAGCGGATGGCCCTTGCCCGCCGCCTCGCGGGCGGGGCCGTGGTTGAAGAGGCTGCGGCCCTTGTCGAAAAGCAGGGTCTCGGGCGAGTTCAGATATTTGGCATTGTCCGAGGGGTCCATCGCCCGCCCGCCAAAGGCAATCGCCTTGCCCCGCGCATCGCGGATCGGAAACATGATCCGGTTGCGGAAGGTGTCATAGGGCGCCTTGCCCTTATCGGACGGCTTTAAAAGCCCCGCCTCAAGCATCAGATCGTTGGAAACGCCCTTACCGCCCAGCGCCTCGCGCAGGCCTTCCCAGCCGGGCGGCGCAAAGCCGATTTCCCAGCGTTCCTGCGCGGCTGGCGACAGCCCGCGCCGGGCCAGATAGTCTCGCGCCTCGGCGGCGGCGGTGGTCTTGAGTTGCAGGCGATACCACTGCACCGCCTGTTCCATCACGGCGATCAGTTCGCTGCGCCTATCAGCCTTTTCCTGCGCGCGCGGATCGCGTTCGGGGATCGGCATTCCCGCTTCGCGGGCGAGTATCTCGATCGCCTCGGGGAAGGCTACATTCTCGGTCTCGCGCACGAATGAGATCGCATCGCCCTTGGCGTGACAGCCGAAGCAATAATAATAGCCCTTCCGGTCATCGACATGGAACGAGGCGGTCTTTTCCTGATGAAACGGGCACGGCGCCCAATAGTCGCCCTTGCCGGTGTTGGACTTGCGCTGATCCCACATGACCTTTCGCCCCACGACTTGCGCGAGGCTCAGGCGATTTCTGAGCTCATCTAGAAAACCGGGCGGCAGACTCATGGGCGCAGTATCCGCCTTGGCCCTGCCGATAGCAAGAAGCGCAGAGCGTCAGCCCCGCGCCGCAACGCCCTCGGCGGCCTCGGTCAACTCGTGCACCA
>JAHEBR010000131.1 GCA_024642185.1 Marivivens sp.
CGACCTATGCCTTGGGCCTTGGCAAAGCGCCCGAAATCGAAGTGGCCGCCCCCTTCCGTCGCCGCCAGTTGATCGCGCTCGAACTGCTGGCCGCGCAAAACGTTGTCAAGGCCACGCCGCCGCAAGGTGCGATGTATGTGATGCTCGACATCCGGGCCACGGGGATGAGCGGCAACGACTTTGCCAACGCCCTTCTCGACGAGGAAAAGATCGCCGTCATGCCCGGCGAAAGCTTTGGCGCGGCGGCGGCGGGGCATATTCGCGTCGCCATGACCGTGGCCGACGAGAATTTCCGCGTGGCGCTTGGGCGCGTCCTTGCCTTTGCCGCGCGGAAGGCTGCCTGAGCCAAAGCTGATGCGGGGCTGTCACGGCCCCGCACAAAAGCGACACGCCGTCGCAAACAGGAAAGATTCCCTGCCCGTTTCCGACGACGAGTGCCCTTGCGAACATCGCAGGAATGGGAGGCGCTCGCGCATGTCACCGGCGAGCAAGATCACGCTGATCCTGCGCACCATCGGTGCGCGGCGCGGCCGGGCGGCACGGGGCCGCCCCTGAGGGCTTGTCCGGCCTTCCCTAATCCCATTTCCTACAGGACCATCATGACCGACACGATTTCTCCGGACGCCGCCCGTGCGTCCCGCCCTGCCCGCTCCGGCGGCCGCGCTGCCCGCACCGCCGCGCGCGCCGCACCGCTTTCCGATTCGAAGCGCCCGATCCGCGCCGGTATGTCCGGCGGGACGTTCAAGCCCCTGACCGACGCGCAGGTGCTGCGCATTCACGAAACCGCACTCAGGGCGCTGGAAGAGATCGGCCTTGCCGATGCGCCGCCCTCGGGCGTCGAAATTCTGACTGGCGCTGGTGCAATCCTCGGCAATGATGGGCGCATCCGGTTTCCGCGGGCGCTGGTCGAGGACATGCTCGCCGTTGCGGGCCGTGATATCACGCTCTTCGGCCGTGACCCGAAGCACGATTTGCTGCTCTCAGGCACCCGCGTCCATTACGGGACGGCGGGCGCGGCCGTGCACGTCGTCGATCCCTCGGGGCGCAACTATCGCGAGTCGACCGTGCAGGATCTGCATGACGCCGCGCGGATCACCGACCGGCTCGACAATATCCATTTCTTCCAGCGGGCGATGGTCTGCCGCGATATCCTTGATAATCGCGAGATGGATCTCAATTCGATCTACGCCTGCTGTGCAGGCACGATGAAGCATGTGGGCGTGTCCTTCACCGACCCCGACTTCACCGCCGACGCCCTCGAGATGCTGCACATGATTGCGGGCGGCGAAGAGGCGTGGCGGGCGCGGCCTTTTGTGTCGAACTCGAACTGCTTCGTCGTGCCGCCGATGAAATTCGCGACCGAGAGCTGCCGCGTCATGGAAAACCTGATCGCGGGCGGGATGCCGGTTCTTCTGTTGTCGGCGGGCATGGCGGGCGCGACTGCGCCTTCAACCATCGCAGGTGCGATCACGCAGGCCGTGGCCGAGTGTCTTGCCGGTGTGGTCTATGTCAACGCGATCAAGCCGGGCCATCCGGCGATTTTCGGCACATGGCCCTTCGGGCTCGACCTGCGGACGGGGGCCATGACGATGGGCTCGGGCGAGCAGGCACTTTTGACCTCAGGCGCCGCGCAGATGCACCAGTTCTATGGGCTTCCCGGCGGGGCTGCGGCGGGGGCTTCGGATTCGAAGCTGCCGGATATGCAGGCGGGTTGGGAGCAGATGTGTTCGAACGTGCTTGCCGGCCTCTCCGGTCTCAACATGGCCTATGAGTCGGCGGGGATGCATGCTTCGCTTCTTGGCTTCTGCCACGAGAGCCTGATCCTCGGGAATGACATTATCGGTCAGGCGCTCCGCTGCGTGCGGGGGATCGAGGTTGATGACGAGACCTTGGCGCTCGAGCAGATGAAAGAGGTCTGTCTGGGCGGCACGGGCCACTATCTTGGCACCGAAGCGACGCTGAGCCGGATGGAGCAGGACCACGTCTATCCCATCATGGGGGATCGCACCTCGCCCAAGGAATGGGCCGAGAAGGGCAAGCCGGATCTGATCGAGCGGGCAACGGCGATGAAAGAGCGCATTCTTTCCGAGCGTGCGGCGGCGTGGTTTGATCCGGCGACGGATGCGGCGATCCGGGAGCGGTTCCGCATTCACCTGCCGGAGTAAGGGGGCGCTGCCCCCGGCCCTTCGGGCCTCCCCCGGAGTATTTCAGGCCAAAAGAAGATCAGGCGAGTTGACCGGGGCGGGCGAGGTTTGCTCCGCCGACGGCTGTTCTGACGCCGGTTGTGCCGGGAAAGCTGGTCGGCAGGCCACGGGCGGCGCGCACGGCGAGGTGGGCGGCAGCGAGGGCGTGGAGGGCGTCGCCGGGGAGGCCCGCGCCTTCGGCGGTTTGCACCGGGCAGTCGAGGCCTTCGGTCAGGGCGGCGATGAGGCGCGACTCAAGGCGGGCGGGGCCGAAGACGACGGCGCGGCGGGGGGCTTTGGGCAGAAGGTCGAGGCCGGTGACAAGCGATAGGGCGATGGCGGCGAGGGCCGTGGCCTCGGCGTTTTCGGGTGCAAGCGTTGCCAGATGGTCGAAATAAGCGGTGAACGCATCCGGCTTGGTGGATTTTGGGGCGAGATGCAGGAAATGCGCGTCGGAGAGGAGGCTATCTAGAGCCACTTCGTCGGCGCTGCCTCCTGTGCCGGTATCACCAAAGGTCGGAAGGCCGGGGCCGGCTTCAAAGGCGAGGAGCGCGCCGTCCTTGTCGGCCTTGAGCGACGGGTCGGCATAGGTGGCACGGGTGGTGGCGCTGTCGATGTCGAGAAGGAGGAGCGGTCCTTTATCGGGATCCATCCGGGCGATGGCGTGCGCGAGGGAGGCGCCCAGCGGGTGCCCCGCGCCGCCGAGCCGAAGATCGGCGTCGGCGAAATCGGTGGCGACCGGGCAGCCCAAAACCTCGGCCAGAACCGCGCCGTTGACCTCGGGGCTGGAGGCCCCCCGCCCCATGATCTCGGTGCCGCCAATCCCGGCGATTTCGCAAGGACCCTGAGAAAGAGCTTCGGCCAGAACAGTCTCAAACGTTTCGGAGGCCTCCACGCCCGACGATGCGAGCCGCTTTAGTTCGGCTTTGCTCAGGGGGCGGGTGACGGTCTCGCCGATCCCGAGCACCGTCTCGCCATCGGAGAAGAGGCTCGCGGCGATGACGGCAGGCTCGCCCGGACGCCAGAACGCGCCCGCGGACCGTTTCGCACCCGCCTTCAACATTGGCTTCCCCTTGTTCCCTGCCTCGCCTATAGAGTGCCTCGCCCGAACCTTAAGGACAAGACGATGACCTACCATCCCAAATCGGATTTCATGGCCATTATGATGACCCGCGGCTTTCTGGCCGATTGCACGGATTATCAAGGCCTTGACGAGGCTTTGGTGAAGGGTGTCGTTCCGGCCTATATCGGCTTTGACGCGACCGCGAAATCGCTTCATGTGGGCAGCCTCATTCAGATCATGATGCTGCGCTGGCTACAGAAGACCGGCCACAAACCGATCACCCTTATGGGCGGCGGCACCACCAAGGTGGGCGATCCCTCGTTCCGCGCCGATGAGCGTCCGCTCCTTTCTGCCGCGCAGATCGACGACAATATCGCCGGGATAAAAAAGGTCTTTTCCGCCTATATCCGCTATGACGAGAGCCCGTCCGGCGCGCTCATGCTCAATAACGCCGAGTGGCTCGACGGGCTGAATTACCTCGATTTCCTGCGCGACATCGGGCGGCATTTCTCGATCAACAGGATGCTCTCGTTCGAAAGCGTCAAGTCGCGGCTCGACCGTGAGCAATCGCTCTCGTTCCTCGAGTTCAACTACATGATCCTGCAGGCCTATGACTTTCTCGAGTTGAACCGCCGCTATGGCTGCCTGTTGCAGATGGGCGGCTCGGACCAGTGGGGCAATATCATCAATGGTATCGACCTGACGCGCCGGGTCCTCGACAGCGAAATCTATGGGCTTACCTCGCCGCTTCTGACCACCTCGGACGGCAAGAAGATGGGCAAATCGGCGGCGGGGGCGGTCTGGCTGAATGCCGATATGCTCAGCTCCTACGAGTTCTGGCAGTTCTGGCGCAACACGACGGATGCCGATGTGGGGCGGTTCCTCAAGCTCTATACCGAGCTGCCGGTCGAGGAATGCGACCGCCTTGGCGCTCTGGGCGGGTCCGAGATCAACGAGGCCAAGATCATCCTTGCCAACGAGGTGACCACCCTTGCCCATGGCCGCGCGGCGGCGGAGGCGGCGGAGGCGACCGCGCGCGAGGTGTTCGAGAAGGGCGGGATTGGCGAGGATCTTCCCACGCTGACCCTGTCGGCAGGCGAGGTTGGCGACGGCATCTCCATCGTCCAGCTGATCGTGCGCGCGGGCCTTGCGGCCAGTGGCAAGGAGGCCAAGCGCCTCATCTCCGACAGTGGCGCGCGCATGAACGACGAGCCGCTGACGGATGCGGGCCTCATGCTTTCGGCGGCCGATCTGGCCGCGCCGGTCAAGCTCAGCGCGGGCAAGAAGCGCCACGCGCTGGTGCAGATCGGCTGAGGCGCAAAAGGCTTTGCGATAGGGCGAAAGCCCCTTAGGCTCGGGCGGACCGAAGAAATAGGGGCCCGCCCGATGCCGCGCTATCTTGTCTATGATGTCTTCACTGATACGCCTTTTGGCGGCAATCAGCTTGCCGTGTTTCCTCAGGCCGAAAAGCTGCCGCAGGACAAGCTTCAGAAGATCGCGCGCGAGTTCAATTTCTCGGAGACGACCTTCGTCTATCCGCCGGACGATCCGGCCCATACCGCCAAGGTCCGCATCTTCACCCCGACGATGGAGGTGCCCTTTGCCGGGCATCCGACCATCGGCACAGCGGTCGCTCTTCATGCGATGGGCAAGCCGGAGAAGATGGTCCTCGAACTGGGCGTCGGCCCGATTGCGGCGGCGGTGGCGGGCAATATGGCGCGGTTTACCACGGCGCGGCCTCTTGAAATCCTTGCCGAACCGCCGACCGAACTGATCGCCGAATGCCTGAGCCTTGCCATCGGCGATATCCGTCTGCACCGGCACGCGCCGGTTCAGGCGAGCCTCGGCCTGCCTTTCGTGATTGCCGAACTCTCCGACCGCGAGGCCCTGTCCTCGGCGATGCCGGTGACCGATGCCTTCCGCCGCGGCGCCATGCTCTATCCCGGCGGCCTCGATTTCGCGATCTTCTGCTATACGCGGGCCGGATCGCGCGTGGATGCGCGGATGTTCGCGCCGCTCGACAATATCCCCGAAGACCCCGCCACGGGAAGCGCCGCGGCCGCGCTTGCGGCTTTCCTCGCCCAGCAAGAGGGCCGCGATATCACCCTCGATATCCGGCAGGGCGATGACATGGGCCGGCCCTCGCGGATCAGCGCCTCGACCGGGCCCTCGGGCGTGACCATCGGCGGCGCGGCTGTGCAGACGATGGAAGGACGCCTTCTGCTCTAAATCCGTGACCCGTGCGCCGAACCGCGCTAGGCTGGTCGCAAAAGCATGAGGCGCGTATGAACCTCCTACAGGCAACCTCCCTTCTGATCGTGCTGGCCGGAGTCTTCGGCTCGATCAACTATTTCTGGCTGCGCCTGCCGCCGAGCATCGGCGTTCTGGTGGTGGCACTGGCCGCCTCGGTGGGGGCGATGGGGCTCGATCTTCTGTTGCCGGCCCTCGGACTTGCCGACTCGCTCGGCGGCGCGGTGCGCGAGATCGCTTTTTCCAAGGCGCTGCTTGAAGGGATGCTCGGGCTTCTGCTCTTTGCCGGAGCGCTGCACGTCAGCCTTTCATCGCTGCGTGAACAGGCCATCGTGATCCTTCTGATGGCAACCCTCGGCGTGGGCCTCTCGACGGCTGTGGTCGGCATAGGCTTCAGCTGGATCACCGGAATGCCGCTTCTCGTCGCGCTGGTTTTCGGCGCGCTCATTTCGCCGACCGATCCCGTTGCGGTGATGGGCGTTCTGCGCGAGGCCGAGCTGCAGAAATCGCTCGAGACCAAGATCGCCGGCGAGAGCCTTTTCAACGACGGCGTGGGCTATGTGGTCTATCTCGTGCTTGTCGGCCTCGCGTTTCCGGCGGACGGGCACCAT
>JAHEBR010000132.1 GCA_024642185.1 Marivivens sp.
GGCGATGACCGACCTCAACCCCTTCATCAAGGTCTTTCCGATCCGGTCGAAGCTGACCCGCGAGAACGCCGAAAGCGCCATCGCGCCCTACGACCTCGTCCTCGACGGGACCGACAATTTCGAGACCCGCTATCTGGTGAACCAGACCTGCGTGCGGCTGAAAAAGCCGCTCATTTCGGCGGCGATCACCCAATGGGAAGGGCAGATCAGCCTTTATGATCCCGCGCGCGGCGCCCCCTGCTATCAATGCGTCTTCCCCGAAGCGCCCGCGCCCGGCCTTGCGCCCAGCTGTGCGGTGGCCGGTGTGGCGGGGCCGTTGCCGGGGGTGGTTGGCTCGATGATGGCGCTCGAGGCGGTGAAAGAGATCACCGGCGCGGGCGAGGGCCTGCGCGGGCGGATGATGATCTATGATGGGCTCTATGCCGAGACCCGCGTGATGAAACTCTCGCGCCGCGCCGATTGCCCGATTTGCGGTCTGGAACATCCCTGACCCGAGCGATAGCCTCCGCCGCAGCAAGGAGACACCCCAAATGACCAATCCGCTTCTGGAAGAGTGGCAGACGCCCTTTGGCCTGCCCCCGTTCGACAAGATCAAAGACGAAGATTTCGGCCCCGCCGTGGATGCCGCGCTGACGGATGCCCGCGCCGCCATCGCGGCCATTACCGGCAACGCCGACGAGCCGACATTTGCCAACACCATCGAGGCCCTGGAACTGGCCGACGAGCGCCTGAGCGCCATTCTCGGCGCTTTCTATGCCTTGGCCGGAGCCGACAGCAATCCGGCCCGCCAAGCGCTCCAGCGTGAATTTGCGCCGAAACTGTCGGCCTATAGCTCTGAGATCGCCTCGAACGCAGCACTTTTTGCCCGCATTGATGCGCTTTGGCAGAAGCAGGACGCGCTGGGCCTTTCGGACGAGCAATCCCGCGTTCTGATGCTGACGCGGCGCGGCTTTGTCCGCTCGGGCGCGCTTCTGGAAGGGGCGGAGGCCGAGCGCCTGAAAGAGGTGAAATCGCGCCTCGCTGTTCTGGGCACCGAGTTCACCCAGAACCTTCTGGCCGATGAAAGCGGCTGGTTCATGCCTTTGGGCCAAGACGACCTCGCGGGCCTTCCCGATTTCGTCGTTCACGCCGCTGAAGCGGCGGGCGAGGAAAAGGGCGAGGGCGGGCCGGTGGTGACGCTGTCACGTTCGATCATCGTGCCGTTTTTGCAATTCAGCCCGCGCCGCGAGCTGCGCGAAAAGGCCTATGAGGCTTGGGTCGCCCGCGGCGCCAATGGAGGCGAGACCGATAACCGTGGCATCGCGGGCGAGACGCTCAAGCTGCGCTCCGAGCGGGCCAATCTTTTGGGCTATGAGACCTTCTCGGACTACAAGCTCGAGACCGAAATGGCCGGCACGCCCGAGGCGGTGCGCGATCTGCTGATGCGCGTCTGGGAGCCCGCCAAGAAATCCGCGATGGCCGATGCCAAGGTGCTTGAGGCGATGCTCCGTGCCGACGGGTTCTCTGGCCCGCTCGAGGCTTGGGACTGGCGTTATTATTCGGAGAAGCGGCGCAAGGCCGAGCACGATCTCGACGAACAGGAGATCAAGCCCTATTTCCAGCTCGACCGGATGATCGAGGCGGCCTTTGCCTGTGCAAACCGCCTCTTCGGGCTTGAATTCGCGCCCGCCGAGGGCCCGTTCTATCACCCCGATGTCCGCCACTGGAACGTGACGCGCGGCGGCGAGCATGTGGCCCTCTTCGTGGGCGACTATTTCGCCCGTGGTTCCAAGCGCTCGGGCGCGTGGTGCTCCGCCATGCGGGCGCAACAGCGGCTTTCGGGCGATGTGCGCCCGATCGTCGTCAACGTCTGCAATTTTGCCAAGCCGAGCGCGGGCGATCCCGCACTTCTTTCGTATGACGACGCGCGGACCTTGTTCCACGAGTTCGGCCACGCGCTGCACCAGATGCTGTCGAACGTGACCTACGAGTCGATCTCCGGCACCAGCGTCGCCCGCGATTTCGTCGAGCTGCCGAGCCAGCTTTATGAGCACTGGCTCGAGGTGCCCGAGGTCCTCTCCGAGTTTGCCACCCACGCCGAGACCGGCGAGCCGATGCCCAAGGCGTTGCTTGATCGCCTGCTGGCGGCCACGACCTATGACATGGGCTTTCAGACGGTCGAGTTTGTCTCTTCGGCGCTGGTCGATCTGGCGTTCCACGACGGCCCGCCGCCCGCCGATCCGATGCAGAAGCAGGCCGAGGTCTTGGAAGAAATCGGAATGCCCCACGCAATCCGGATGCGCCACGCCACCCCGCATTTCGCCCATGTCTTTACCGGCGACGGCTATTCCAGCGGCTATTACAGCTATATGTGGTCGGAAGTGATGGATGCCGATGCCTTCGCCGCCTTCGAAGAGGTGGGCGATCCGTTTGACGCCACGCTCGCGGCAAGCCTTGAGAAGAACATCCTCTCGGCAGGCGGTTCGGAAGAAGCGGCAGACCTCTACACCCGTTTCCGCGGGCGGATGCCGGGGGTCGAGCCGCTTTTGAAAGGGCGCGGGCTTCTGGACGTGGCCTAGGAAAATCTGGGCCTAATCGTCGCCGGGATCGCCGAGCGGATCCTTGTGAATAAGCACATCGGCGTTGGGATAGGCCGCGATGATCGCGCGGCGGAGCCCGGCGCCGATGGCATGGGCCTCGGTCAGGGTCTGGTCGCCGTCGAGCTCGATATGCAGGTTGACGAAAACGCGGCTGCCGGCCTGACGGCTTTTCAGATCGTGAAAGCCGTGCACGCCCGGATAGCTTCCGGCAATCTCGGCGATCCCTGCCAGCATCGCCGGATCGGCGCGCCTGTCCATCAGCGCATCCCACGCCGCCTTGCCGATACGGATCGCGCCGAAGGCCATGAAGAGCGCAGCACCTATGGCGACGATCGAATCGATCTCGTTCAGGCCAAACCGCGAGGAAGCATAAAGTGCGACCACAGCCCCGAGGTTGGGCACCATGTCGCCGATGTAGTGGAGGCTGTCTGCGGCGACGACCTTGTTGCCGGTCTTGACCGCGACGCGGCGCTGCCAGAACACCAGCCCTCCGGTCAGGACAATCGCGAAAACGACAACCGCGATGCCCTTCTCCTCCTGCTGCGGCATCACACTGTCGCCCGCCAAAAGGCGCATGACGGCGGCAAAGGTAATCACCCCTGCCGAAGCGATGATGAACAGCGATTGCGCCAAAGCGGCGAGGTCTTCGGCCGAGGTATGGCCGAAGGCGTGATCCTCGTCGGCGGGTTTGGCGGCATAGGCGATGGCGGCGAGGCCGCCCAAAGACATCATCAGGTCCATCGCGCTGTCGGCCAGCGTGGCCGCCACCGAAAGCGCGCCGGTTTCGCTCAGCGCCCAGAGCTTGGCAATGACCAGAACGAAGGCGACCAGAACCGAAAGAACTCCGGCCGAAAGGTTGAGGCGAGTGTGATCGGTGCGGTTCATGCGGGCTCCGGGGCTGTCGTCCGAGATTATTCGCGCAGCTCGTCCGCGTCCACGCCCCAAAGCGCGGTCTTGAGCGCCCAGCCCTTGTAGCCACCTGCTTCTATCTTGCACCAGTCGATCTCGCAGGCGCCAAGGAAGGCGATAACGCCCTGCTCGAATACGGCGACCTCCGGAGCGCCCGCTTCGGGGCGCGAGCGGACGGGTGTCTGATCTTCGTCGATCAAGACCGTGCGCTCGCCCGACAGGAGCGTGTAGTGAACCCAGCCGCCCAGCCCGTCGCGATCGACGATCCGCCGCCAGTTCTCGTATTCCGCGATGATCTGGACCGGCAAATCGGCGCGCTTGTAGATCCAGTCGATCCGGTGGGTGAGCGAGGGGCCGCGCCGGACGTTGGTCTCGGCGGATTTCAGCGAGACATAGCGCGGCAGGGGCAGGTTGGTGACGGGGCCACGGCCCGGATCGGCGGCGGGGTTTTCCTGTGCAAGCGCGGCACCGCCCAGAAAGACGGCGGCGGCGAGGGCCCCGACCCTGAAGAATTGCGCGAGCGACGTCATTGTCCTGCCCTTGATTGCTGCTCTTTGGCCTTCTCGTCTCGGGTGCTCTTGTGCCCCGCGGCCTTGACGGGCAATCTGCCATCAATGACCGGAATATGCAAAGAGCGGGAGAGTGGTTCATGCCAGGCAAGCAACTGAGTGTTGTCGTTACGCGACGGTTGCCCGAAGTGGTCGAAACCCGGATGAAAGAGCTCTTCAACGTGACCCTGCGCGAGGACGATGCGCCGATGAGCCGCGAACAGCTGGCCGTGGCGATGCAGGGGGCGGATGTTCTTGTGCCCACGCTGACCGACCAGATCGACCAGCGGCTTCTGGCGCAGGCGGGCGACAGGCTCAAGCTGATCGCCAATTTCGGCTCGGGCATCGACCATATCGACGTGCATACCGCGCGGCAGCGGGGGATCCTCGTCTCCAACACGCCCGGCGTTGTGACCGAGGACACGGCCGACATGACGCTGGCGCTGCTTCTCGCGGTGACGCGGCGCATCCCCGAGGGCCTTGCGATGATGCAAGGCGGTGATTGGGCAGGCTGGGCGCCCACCGCCATGCTTGGCGGGCGGATCGCGGGGCGGCGCCTTGGCATCCTCGGCATGGGCCGGATCGGCCTTGCCGTGGCCAAGCGGGCGCGGGCTTTCGGGATGTCGGTGCACTACCACAACCGCAAGCGCCTGCGCCCCGAGATCGAGGATCAGGTGGACGCGACCTATTGGGAAAGCCTCGATCAGATGGTGAGCCGGGTCGATATCCTGTCGATCAACTGTCCGCATACGCCGGCGACCTTCCATCTGATGAACGCCCGCCGCCTGAAGCTTATGAAGCCCAGCGCCGTGATCGTGAACACAAGCCGCGGCGAGGTGATCGACGAAAATGCACTCACGCGGATGCTCCGCGCGGGCGAGATTGCGGGCGCGGGCCTTGATGTGTTCGAGCGCGGCGCCGAGATCAACCCGCGCCTGCGCGAGCTGAATAACGTGGTGCTCCTGCCGCATATGGGCTCGGCCACGGTCGAGGGACGCGCCGAGATGGGCGAGAAGGTCATCATCAACATCAAGACCTTCGCTGACGGACACCGCCCGCCCGATCTGGTGGTGCCGGGGATGCTCTGAGGGGCTGCGGCTGCGTGTCACGCAAGCGTGGCTTGCATGGATCATGTCGGCGGATAGTGTCGTGCCATGGGAGAGCGGGTTCTTGATCCTCTGAAGATCGCTATGTGGCTTGCGCTCGTCCTAGTGCTGGCTCTGACGATCATGGCCCAGCATGGCCCGACGATGTTACCCACAGTGCCCAGCCACAGCGCCGGCCATTCCGATCACGGGCAACCTGTGCCGGACCACGCGACCTGTGTTCTGGCCTGCATTGCCTTTGTCGAGGTCTTGCCTGCGCCGATCGCCGTGCCGATGCGGTTGCTTGGTGGACTGGCAAAGGTGCCTGCGGCCCGGTTGCTAGTCGGTCATGATCTCGAATGGGCCGGCCGGCCGCCATGGTTCGCCGGTCCCTGACGGCGCAATCTTTCCCATCGTCCGGCCTGAAAGGCCGAACTCAGAGGTCACAATGACTCACCCTTTCTCCCGTCGCGGCTTTCTGGCCGCCTCATCCGCGAGCCTTCTTGGCGCCGCCTTCCCCTTGCCCGGCATCGCCGCCCCCGAACGGCGCAGCCTCTTCGCCACCACGCGCACCCTCGATATCGACGGGCGCGCCGCCACGGTGATGGGGCTGCTGAACTCCTCGGGCCAGACGGGCCTTGCCTTCGACGAGGGCGAGGCCTTCTCGGTCCGGCTTGAAAACCAGTTGGCGCAGCCCACGCTGATCCACTGGCACGGGCAAATCCCGCCCAACGCGCAGGACGGCGTGCCCGATATGCCCGCGCCGATGCTTCGCCCCGGCGAGACGCGCGACTATGACTACGCAACAGCCCCCGGCACCCACTGGATGCACGCGCATATCCCCTCGCACGAGATGCAGCTTCTGGCCGCGCCCCTGATCGTGCGCCGCGCCGAGGAGGCGGCGGAGGACCGGCAGGAGGTTGTGATGTTCCTCCACGATTTCTCGTTCCGCAGCCCGGACGAGATCTTTGACGAGTTGGGCAT
>JAHEBR010000133.1 GCA_024642185.1 Marivivens sp.
TGTGCCCGGCGTGGCCTCACCTTCGATCCGCACACGGGCAAGGCCCTTGCGCAGCTCGGTCTTGTGCTTCATCCGCGCGGTGACTTCTTGGCCCACATAGCAGCCCTTGCGGAAATCGACACCGTGCAGGCGCTCGAAGCCCATCTCGAGGATATAGCTTTCGCCGGTCAGTTCCTCGCCCGATTGCGGGACGATCTTCGCCACACGCAGCGCGTCCCAGTCGGTTGCGTCGCTGAGTTCGGTTGCGCCATAAGCCCGCCAACCCATACCCGGATCCCGCGGATCGGCCAGCGCGCCCTCGGGGGCAGGGCCCGTCCCGCGCGAGACGATCAGATCGGTCGCGGTGATCTGCACATCGGCGCGCAGGCGGTACATCGACAGGCGCTGCACCAGCGCATCGGCGCTCTCGGCCGCCGCATCGAGGAGGATACGGTCGGGCTGGCCCACAAGGAAGAAATCGGCGATGAACTTGCCCTGCGGCGTCAGAAGCGCGGCATAGGCGATGCCGCCGCGTGCCTTGGCAATATCGTTGGTGACGAGGCCCTGCAGGAAATGCTCCCTGTCCTTGCCAGTGATCGCGAATACGCGCCGCGCCGTCATGCCTCGGTCTCCTCGGACTTGAACTGGAGCCGGTATAGCTCGGCATAAAGCCCGCCGCGCTTCAACAATTCGTCATGCGAGCCTTGGTCGACAACCTTGCCCTGATCCAACACCACAATCTTGTGGGCATTGCGCACGGTCGAGAGGCGGTGGGCGATCACCAGCGTGGTGCGCCCTTCCGACAGGCGGTCGAGCGCGTCTTGCACGATGGCCTCAGATTTGGTGTCGAGGGCCGAGGTGGCCTCGTCAAGCAGCAGGATCGGCGTGTCGCGCAAAAGCGCACGGGCGATGGCGACGCGCTGGCGCTGGCCGCCCGAAAGGTTGGAGCCGCGCGGGCCGGCGGGGCTGTCGAGGCCCTCGGGCAGGCGGTCGAGGAAATCGCTCACATGGGCAGCGGTCAGCACCTTTTCGAGGTGCTCGGGCGAGACGCCCGTCCGCCCCAAAAGGATATTGTCGCGCAGGGTCTCGTCGAAGAGGGCCGCATCCTGCGCCACGACCGAGATCATGCCGCGCAAGTTCGCCAATGTCATTGCCGCGACCTCTGTCCCGCCGATGGTGACAGAGCCGCCTTGCGGATCGACCAGACGGGTCAGGACATTGAACACTGTGCTCTTGCCCGCCCCTGAGGCCCCCACAAGCGCGGTCGTCTTGCCCGCCTCGGCGGTAAAGCTTGCGCCCTTCAGAACCGGCAGATCGTCATAGGCGAGCTCAACCGCCTCAAGCCGGATCTCCGGCGCGCCGGTCGGAGCAGGCAGAGGCGTGGCGGGCGAAGTTATGCGCGGCTCTTCCCCGAGGATCGAGCCGATCCTGTCGATGCTCGCGGCGGCGATTTGCATCTGGCCCGACAGAGTGCCGAGGCGGCGCAGCGGCTCGAAGGCCAGCGCCATGGCGGTAAAGAAGGCCATGAATTCGCCGATGGTCTTGTTGCCGGCGATGATCTGGCTGCCGCCATAAGCGATGACGCAGAAGAAGCCGATGCCGCTCATCAGGTCGATCAGGCCCGGAATGGTCGCCTCGCCAAAGGCCTTGCGGACCTCGGCGCGGACCTTGTCGGCAATCAGGCTGCGGTAGCGGCCAGCCTGATAATCTTCAAGGCTGTTGAGTTTGATCGCGTTGATCCCGTGAAATACCTCATCAAGCCGGATCGACAGCCGGGCGGCAATTTCGCGGGCTGTCTTCGCGCGGCGGCGGATGAAACCCTGCACCATGAGTGAAGGCAGCACCAGAAGCGGGATGCCGACAAGGGCAATCGCCGTCCAGCGCCAGTCGATATAAAGCGCCGCGCCGAAGAGCCAGAAAAGCGCGATCCCGTCGCGGGCAAAGCTGGCCAGGATATTGGCCCAGACCGATCCCACAGCCGCGACATCTCCGTTCACCCGTTCTATCAGGTTTCCCGGCGGGTTCTCCTGATGATAGCGCGTATCAAGCACCATCAGGTGCCGCAGAAGATCGAGCCGGATATCGGCGGCGGCAAGCTCGTTGGCCTTGGTCATATAGATCTTTTGGCCCATCGCCGCGATTGCCCGCAGCACGAAGATCCCGATGATCGCGATGCCCAGCGTCCAGATGGCGCCGCCATTTCCCGCCACGAAGATATCGTCAAACATCGGCTGAATGAGCCAGCTTAAGGCGCCGAGCATCGACCCTTCGAGCGACATGAAAAAGACGGCCGCCGCGATGGTCCAGAAATGCTTGCGCATATAGCTGCGCCAGAGCCAGCCCAGAAGCGCCCCGGAAGAGGCGTCATGCGGTGGTATCTTGCGGTCTTGGGGCACGCGGGCTGTCCTGCTTTTCTCGTTCCGACGATCTAGCGGTATTCCGCCCCCCGGGGCAAGGCGCGGGGCGTGTGTCAGGGCGGATTGACGCCGCCGCAAGGCATTGTAGGGTCCGGCCATATTTTCGAAAAGGAAACACGATGTCGCTCGCCCAAGGCCGCCAGTATCTCGCCATCCCCGGCCCTTCGGTCGTGCCTGACCGCGTGTTGCAGGCGATGCACCGCGCCGCGCCGAATATCTATGGCGGCCCGCTCTACGACCTCACCTATTCGCTGATCCCCGATCTCAAGACCATCGCCCGCACCGAAGGCAATGTTGCCATCTATATCGGCAATGGCCATGCGGCTTGGGAGGCCTCGCTCGCCAATGTCCTGTCGCGCGGCGACAAGGTTCTGGTGCTGGCGACGGGCCTTTTCGGTCTGGGTTGGGCCGAGGTCGCGCGCGGGCTGAAAGCCGACGTCGAAGTGATCGATTATGGCGTCCAGGCCGATGTGTCGGCGGACCGGCTCGATGCCGCCCTGCGGGCCGATACCGGGGGCCGGATCAAGGCTGTTATGGTCTGCCACGTCGATACCTCGGCCGGCGTTCGCAACGATATCCCCGCGATCCGCAAGGCGATGGACGCCGCTGGACACGGCGCGCTCCTGATGGTCGATTGCATCGCCTCTCTGGCCTGTGATCGCTTCGAGATGGACGCATGGGGCGCGGATGTAACGGTCGCCGCAAGCCAAAAGGGCCTGATGACCCCGCCGGGCCTCGGCTTTGTCTGGTTCAACGAGAAGGCCGCGAAGGTGCAGGAGACCGCCGATTGCGCCACCGGCTACTGGAACTGGAAACCCCGCGCCCACCCGCAGGGCTATTGGCAGCTTTTTGGCGGCACCGCCCCCACCCATCACCTCTACGGCCTGCGTGCAGCGCTCGACATGATCATGGAAGAGGGGCTGGAAAACGTCTGGGCCCGCCACGGCAAGCTTGCCCGTGCGCTCTGGGCGGCGGTCGAGGCTTGGGGGCAGGGCGGGCCGATGGCTTTCAACATCAAGGATCCCGCCAAGCGCTCGCACGCCGTCTCGGCCTTTGGCCTTGGCGCGGGCAACAGCGACAAGCTGCGCGGCTGGTGTGAGGAGAAGGCGGGCCTGACCCTCGGTATCGGCCTCGGCCGCGAACCGGCGGATGCCTTCTTCCGCGTGGGCCACATGGGCCATGTAAATGCTCAGATGATCCTTGCCGCAATCGCCACGATCGACGCGGGCCTCAAGGCGACCGGTATTCCCCACGGGGCAGGTGCGGTGGAAGCCGCAACCACGCTGATCGCCGCCGAGGCCTAGCCCCGCGCGGCGGCAAGCGCCTTCGGCAGCGCCTCGGCAAAGGCCTCGAGATCGGCAGGTGTGCCGCAGCTCACGCGGATACAGCGGTTCTGCGGCGCGACGAAAGGCATCCGCACGAAGATGCCCTGATCCACAAGCGAGGTCAGAACCGCCTTGGCGAAGGCGCCGTCGCGTCCGCAGTCGATGGTGACGAAGTTTGTGGCGGAGGGCAGCGGCACAAGCCCATTGGCAAGCGCAATCGCCCCGATCCGGTCGCGCGCCTTGGCGACCTCGTTCTGCACATGGGCAAGCCACGCCTTGTCCTCAAGCGCCGCCAGCGCCCCGGCCTGACTGATCCGGCTCATGCCGAAATGGTTGCGCACCTTGTTGAAGGCCTCGATCACCTTGGCCGCTCCGATGGCATAGCCCACGCGCGCGCCCGCAAGGCCTTGGGCCTTGGAGAAGGTCCGCATGCGGATGACGCGGGGGTCGGCCGGGTCGACCCGCGGCGCGGTGCCTTCGGGGGCAAATTCGATATAAGCCTCGTCAAGGATGAGAAGCGCCCCCTCCGGCACCTCCGAAATCATCCGCTCGACCGTTTCGGCCTTGTGCCATGTCCCCATCGGATTGTCGGGATTGGCGAAATAGATGAGCTTGGCGCCCACCTCCTTCGCCTTGGCCATAAGCCGCTCGGGGTCTTCGTGGTCGCCCGTATAGGGAACGGTATGGATCGCCCCGCCAAACCCCGCGACGTGATAGTTGAAGGTCGGATAGGCCCCCGCCGAGGTCACGACCGCTTCGCCCGCGCCCACGAAAAGCCGCACGACGAGGCCCAAGAGCCCGTCGATCCCTTCGCCCACCATGATGTGCGACGGGTCCATCCCCAGATCCCGCGCAAGCGCTTGACGCAGGTCGTGACTTTCCGGATCGCCATACATCCACGCCCCCGATGCCGCAGCCTGCATCGCTGCAATCGCCTTTGGCGACGGACCGAAAACGGATTCATTGGCGCCCAGCCGCGCCCGAAACGCCTTTCCGCGCGCGCGTTCCTGCGCCTCGGGGCCGACGAAGGGCACGGTGGCGGGAAGCGAGGCGGCGAGCGGGGTAAGGCGGGGATCGTCGGTCATGACGTGAGTAAGCGCAGAGAGGGGCGGTTTGGCAAGGGGGGGCGCTGCCCCCCGTCCTGCGGACTCCCCCCGGAGTATTTGCGGCCAAAAGAAATCAGGATTTGAGGAACTTGCTTCGAGCTTCTTGTGCGATGGCCCGCTTCATCTCGAGCCGCGCCAGTTCGGCCATAGCCTCTTTGCGTTGGGCCGGATCGGTTTCGGAAGTGACGATCTTCTTCTGCTCGGCGATGATCTTGTTCAAGACGATCTCTTCGGGCAGGACGCCTGCTTCGGCCATGATGCGAAAGCCGATCGCATCGCCGGGATCGACAAAGGCATCGCCGGGCCGGTCGGGCAGCGGCGCGCCTTCTCCCGCGAGGCCCGAGAGCTTGCCCTCGGCCTCGGCCTTGCGTATCCAACGCTCTGCGATCCTGTCGAGCCAGCGTGCCATGCCCCCAAGATAGGGGCATGGCGGCCGGTTTGCCAGATCAGCCGATTTCCGACAGGCGGGCGAGGGCGGCCTTCAGCTGCGCCTCTTCCCCTTCGCGCAAGGCAAGGTTTTCGCGCGCTTCGTCGACCACCTCTTCGGGGGCGGATGCCACGAAGCTGGGGTTGTTGAGCCGCCCGCGCAGGCCGCCGAGCTCTTTGCCGAGCTTGTCGAGCGCCTTCTGCACGCGGGCCTTTTCGGCACCGACGTCGATGATATCCGCAAGTGGCAGGGCAAAGGTCGCGCCGGTCGTGGGGATGGTGATCGAGCCCTTCGGTGCCGCCGCCGCCTCGCTCACCTCGCCAATCCGCGCAAGCCGCTTGATCATCACCTCATTGTTCGCATAGGCGCCGCGCGCCGCGTCATCGGCCTCGGTCATCACCACCGGCACATAGAGCCCCACCGGCACATTCATCTGCGCCCGCGCCGAGCGGATGCCCTCGATCAGGCTGATGGCCCAGTTCATCTCGGCATCCGCGGCCGGATCGACGAGATCGGCAGCAGTATAGCCCGGCCAATCCGCATGGACGAGCATCTTGGCCCGCGCACCCGCCACACCCCAAAGCTCTTCGGTGATGAAGGGCATGATCGGGTGCAGAAGGATCAGACATTGATCCAGAACCCAAGCCATCGTTGCCTGCGTCTCGGCCTTGATCGCGCCTTCGCCGTCAAGGAGGAGGGGCTTTGACAGCTCCACATACCAATCGCAGACCTTGCCCCAGACAAAGGCATAAAGCGCACTCGCCGCATCGTTGAAACGATAGGCCGCGAGCGCGGCATCGACCTCTTCGCGCACCTTGGCGACCTCGCCGATGATCCAGCGGTTCACGG
>JAHEBR010000134.1 GCA_024642185.1 Marivivens sp.
CGGCGCCCATGGTCCAGCTTTGCGCCACATCGTGCAGGTTGGCGGCCATGATCTGGCTGACGATCTGGGCCTTGACCGTGGGGTTGGTGATCTCGACCAGCGTCTCGACGCGGCGGTTGAGGTTGCGGTCCATCCAGTCGGCCGACGAGATAAAGACGCGGGCCTTCTTGGAAGGCAGGCCGTGGCCGTTGCCGAAACAGACGATCCGCGAATGTTCAAGGAAGCGGCCGATGATGGATTTCACGCGAATATTCTCGCTCAACCCCTTCACGCCGGGCCGCAGGCCACAGATGCCGCGCACCACGAGGCTGATCTTTACGCCCGCTTGCGAGGCCGCATAAAGCGCGTCGATCACATCGCCTTCGATCAGGCTGTTGAGCTTGACCCAGATCGCCGCCGGTTTGCCCGCGCGGGCGTGCTCGGCTTCGGCCTCGATCATCTCGAGGAGGCGGGGCTTGAGCGAGATGGGCGAGATGGCGAGGTTTTCAAGCCGCTCTGGCTGGGCATAGCCCGAGAGATAGTTGAACACCTTCGTCGCATCGCGCCCCAGCGCCTTGTCGCAGGTGAAAAGCGAGAGGTCGGTATAGATGCGGGCGGTGATCGGGTGATAATTGCCGGTGCCGAAGTGGGTATAGGTCACCAGTTGATCGCCCTCGCGGCGCACCACGGTCGAGATCTTGGCGTGGGTCTTGTAGTTGGTGAAACCATAGACAACGTGCGCCCCGGCGCGTTCAAGGCGGCGCGACTGGCGGATGTTGGCGGCCTCGTCGAAACGGGCCTTGAGCTCGACGAGGGCGGTCACGGATTTTCCATCCTCGGCCGCCTCGCACAGCGCCTCGACGATCGGCGAGTTGCGCGAGGTGCGATAGAGCGTCTGCTTGATCGCCACCACATCGGGATCGCGGGCGGCCTGCTGCAGGAAGCGCACCACCATGTCGAAGGTTTCGTAGGGGTGATGCAGCAGCATATCCTTCTGCCGGATCGCCGCGAACATATCGCCGTCGAAATCCTGAACCCGCTCGGGCACGCGGGGGGAATAGGGCGGCCAGAGAAGGTCGGGGCGGGCATCGAGCACCAATTCGCCCAGATCGGCCATGCCGATCATGCCCTCGACCTCGACCACCTCGTCTTCACGGACGTGCAGTTCGTCCATCACCATCGCCTTGAGCGCAGGCGGCGCGCCGGCCGAGAGCTTCATCCGCACGACCTCGCCCCGGCGGCGGCGCTTGAGCGCGGTCTCGAACTCGCGCACGAGGTCTTCGGCCTCGTCCTCGACCTCGAGATCGCTGTCGCGCAAGACGCGGAAGGCGCAGTGGCCTTTCATGGTGTAGCCGGGGAAGAGCTGGCCGATATGCAGGATCAACAGCTCTTCGAGCGGCAGGAAACGGTGGCCGCTCTCCGAGGGGAGCGGGATGAAGCGGTCGATCTGCGCCGGAACCGGCAGAAGCGCGCGCAGGGGGCGCTTGTCGAGGGTGCGCTCGAGCTGGAGCGCCAGCGCGAAGCCTTCGTTGGGGATGAAGGGGAAGGGGTGCGCGGGGTCGACCGCCAACGGTGAGAGCACCGGAAAGACCTTGTTGAGGAACACATCCTCAAGATGGCTCTCATCTTCCTCGCTGAGTTTGCCGCGCACGCAAATCTGGATGCCATTCTCGGTCAACTCTCCCGTCAGCTGGGAAAAGATCACCTGCTGGTGCGCCATCAGGCGGCGGGCGTTCTCGTCGATCATGGCAAGCTGTTCGGCGGGGCTCAGTCCATCGAGCGAGGGCGAGGTATTGCCCGCCCGCGCCAGCTCGCGCAGGCCCGCGACGCGGACGGTGTAGAATTCGTCAAGGTTGGTGGCCGATATCGAGAGGAACCGCAGGCGTTCGAGAAGTGGCACACGGGGGTTCTCGGATTCCTCGAGAACACGCCAGTTGAAACCAAGCCAGCTCAGCTCGCGGTTATAGAAGCGACCGGGGCCGCTGAGGTCGGCGTCGATCTCGACCGGATCGGGAAAGGGGCTTTCGAGAAAATCGGCGTTGCGCATGGCGGGCTGGAATTCCTGTGTCTCTAGGGGCAGTTATCCGCCGCTTGGGGGGGGATTGTCCAGAAGCGCCCGCGCCAGCGGCACATTGACCTCGCGCCCCTGTGCCAGTGCCGCGGCGTCGAGATCGGCCACCATCCGCGCGGCAGCGGCGAAGGAACGGTCGATCCGGCTTACCAGATAGGCGATGAGCGCGGGGGGCGGGGCGATCTGGCGATCCTGAAAGAGCTTCATCATCACCGCGCCCAAGAGCCGGTCGTCGGGATCGTCGATGTGGCTCACCGTCGTTGCCTGCATCCGGCTTGCAAGGTCGGGCAGGGCGATGGACCAGCGCGAAGGGGCGCGGTCGGAGGTCAGGAGAAGCTTGCCACGCCCGCGCAGGTGGTTGTGCAGGTGAAAGACGGGTTCTTCGGCCTCGCGGGGCAGGGTCTCCATATCCTCGATGACGATGCAGGCGGCCTCGGGCAAGGCAAAGTCGGCCCCGATCCCGGATGCCTGCAGCAGAACCGCCTCGTTATTTTGCGCGAAGACGCGGGCGAGGTGGGTCTTGCCGCTGCCCTTGGGGCCGACGATGGCGAGCTTGCCCTCGGGCCAGCTGTCGGGGGCCGAGATCATGGCAAAAGAGCGGGCATTGGCTTCGGAGATGAAGAAATCCTCGCGCCCCAGCGCCACGCGCACCGGCCAATCAAAGGCAAGCTGCTCGGCCATTAGTCTTTTCCGGCCAATCCGCGATAGAGGCGTCCGGCCTTGTATTGGACAAGGCCAAAGCGGGCCAGAACGCCAAACATCGCCGCCACCGGCACCGCGACGAGCATCCCGACAAAGCCGAAGAGCGAGCCAAAGACCGAAAGCGCAAGGATCAGCCAGACCGGGTGCAGCCCGACCGAGCCGCCCACGAGCTTGGGCGTCAGGACGTTGCCCTCCATCAGTTGCCCGATACCGAAGATACCTGCGACAACGCCGATCCAAAGCCAGTCGCCCCAGAACTGAAAGAGCGCTAGGCCAATGGCCAGCGCGCCCCCGACGAGGGCGCCGACATAGGGGATGAACGAGATGATCCCGCCGACAAAGCCCACGGCAAGGCCGAAATTCAGCCCGACGAGCATCAGCGAGACGCCATAATAGGTCCCGAGGATCAGGCAGACGGTGCCTTGCCCGCGAATGAACGAGGCGAGTGTCTTGTCGATATCGCCGGCCACCTGACGGATCGCCGGTGCGTGATCAAGCGGCAGAAGATCGTCGATCACCGCCACCATCCGATCCCAGTCGAGAAGAAGGTAGAAGGCCACAACCGGCACGACGACCAGAAGGACGAGGATGTTGATGAGGCTGAGCGCAGAACTCAGAACCCCGTTCAAAAGATCGCCGCCCTTCGATTGGATCGTTTGGCCGACGGCGGTCAGCTGATGGCGGATGGTGCTTTCGGCGTCCATCAGAGAGGGGAACCTCTCGGTCAGCCAGTGCTGAAGCTGGGCCACGATGGCGGGCGCGCTTTCGATCAGGGATGTGGTCTGCTGGATCAGGGTCGGGATGATGAGAAGGAAGGCCACAACAAAACCGAGCGCCGCGATCAGGGTAATGAGCGCCACCGACAAGACGCGGCTGAAGCCGATCCTTTCGAGGCGGTCGGCAATCGGATCGAGCAGATAGGCAATGGCTCCGCCAAGCACGAAGGGCAAAAGAACGTTGCCCAGCGCATAGAGCACGACAAAGAAGACCGCCGCCGCGATCCCCCAGTATTTCGCCTGTTCCTTGACGGGTAGGGCCATGGTCTCTCCTCTTGGGTCTATCTCGTCACATCTGCCGCGCAGATCAACCCCACAGAGGCGAAATGGCCCCAGACAATCGCGTTTGGGCGCTTGCCTGCCCCTTCGTGCCCCTTTAAACCGCGTGGACGACCCGATTTCCTGCAAGGATCCCGCCCATGCGCCTCAGCCGCTATTTCCTGCCCGTTCTGAAAGAGAACCCCGCCGAGGCCCAGATCGTCTCGCACCGCTACATGCTGCGCGCCGGCATGATCAAACAGCAGGCGGCGGGCATCTATTCGTGGCTGCCGCTCGGCTATCGCGTGCTGAAGCGGATCGAGCAGATCGTCCACGAAGAGCAGGTCCGCGCGGGCCATATCCCCCTTCTGATGCCGACGCTCCAGCCCGCCGACCTCTGGCGCGAGAGCGGGCGCTATGACGACTACGGCCAAGAGATGCTGCGCATCAAGGACCGGCACGAGCGCGATATGCTTTATGGTCCCACCAACGAGGAGATGATCACCGACATCTTCCGCAGCCATGTGGGCAGCTACAAAGACCTGCCGATGACGCTCTATCACATCCAGTGGAAATTCCGCGACGAGGTCCGCCCGCGGTTCGGCGTGATGCGCGGGCGCGAGTTCCTGATGAAGGACGGCTATAACTTCGACGTCGACCGCGAGAGCGCGCTGCACGCCTATAACCGCCACATGGTCAGCTATCTGCGCACCTACGAGCGCATGGGCCTGACCGCGATCCCGATGCGCGCGGCCTCGGGCCCCATCGGCGGCGACAATACCCACGAATTCCTCGTGCTCGCCTCCACCGGCGAGAGCGAGGTGTTTTTCGATGACCGCGTGACCAGCCTCAAGCTTGGCACCCGCGAGATCGACTATGACAACTGGGATCAGGTGGCGAAGGTCTGTGAAGAGTTCACCACGCTTTACGCCCGCACCGACGAAACCCATGACGAGGCCGCTTTTGCAGAGGTTCCCCAAGAGCATCGCAAGGTCGCGCGCGGCATCGAGGTTGGTCAGATCTTCTATTTCGGCACCAAATATTCGGAATCTATGGGCGCGACGGTCGTGACCAAAGACGGAACCAAGGTCCCGGTCGAGATGGGCAGCCACGGCATCGGCGTGAGCCGCCTTCTGGGCGCGATCATCGAAGCCAGCCACGACGACAAGGGCATCATCTGGCCCGAAGGCGTGACCCCCTTCCATGTGGGCATCGTCAACCTCAAGCAGGGCGACGCCGAGGCGGATGCCGCTTGCGAGGCGCTCTACAAATCGGTCGCCGCATTGGGCCTTGAGGCGCTTTACGACGACCGCGACGAGCGGGCGGGCGGCAAGTTTGCGACGATGGACCTGATCGGCCTGCCGTGGCGGATCACCGTCGGCCCCCGCGGCCTCAAGAACGGCGTGGTCGAACTCACCTCGCGCCGCACCGGCGAGAGTGTCGAGCTGCCGCCGCAAGAGGCCATCGAGCGGATCGCCGGGATCTACGCCGGGATCTGATCTTTGCCGATCGGAGGGGCCAGGCTGTCGCAGCGCTAGCCGCGGCAGCCGCAACGCGCTATATCAGGCAAAACAGCCAAGGCCCGAGCATGACCGCAGGCACCACCGCCCCCTTTTCCCGTTTCGAATGGATGATCGCCTGGCGCTATCTGCGTGCGCGGCGGTCGGAGGGCGGCGTTTCGGTGATGACATGGATCAGCCTGATCGGCGTCACCCTCGCAGTTTTTGCGCTGGTGGCGACGCTGGCCGTGCGGTCGGGCTTTCGGGCCGAGTTTGTCGATACGATCCTCGGGGCCAACGCCCATGTCACCGTCTATCGCAGCGCCACCGTCGGCGCGGATGGCCAGCTTGACCGGGCCATCCCCGACTATGACGCGCTGGCGGCGACGCTGGCCGCCGTGCCCGGTGTGACCCACGCCGCGCCGCTCACGCGCGGGCAGGTGATGGCGAATTTCGGCAATGCCAATTCGGGCGTCGAGATTTTCGGCATCCGCGGCGCCGATCTCGCCGCGCTGCGCCGCATCGTCGATCCGGCGACGGGCATGGGCGATCTTGGCCGCTTTGATGAAGGCATTGCCATCGGCTCGGGCGTGGCACAGCAATTGGGCGTGGGCCTTGGCGACAAGATCAAGATCATCTCGCCCAATGGGGTGAAGACAGCCTTCGGCACCTCGCCGCGGGTCAATGCCTATGAGGTCGTCTATATCTTCTCGGCGGGCCGCTGGGATATCGACCGCACCCGCGTCTACCTGCCACTCGCGCAGGCTCAGCGGTTTTTCGACAAGGACGACGTGGCCGACGAGATCGAGGTCATGGTC
>JAHEBR010000011.1 GCA_024642185.1 Marivivens sp.
CACGGCATCCGCAACGCCCTTTTGACCTCGATCGCGCCCACCGGCACGATCAGCCTTTATGCAGGCAATGTCTCGTCGGGGATCGAGCCGGTTTTTGCCTATAGCTACAAGCGCAAGGTCTTGCAGAAGGACGGCAGCCGCACCGAGGAAGAGGTGATCGACTACGCCGTGCAGATGTGGCGCGACAAGTTCGGCGACGCGCCGCTGCCCGATTACTTTGTGAACGCCCAGACGCTTGCGCCCCTCGATCATGTGCGGATGCAGGCGGCGGCGCAGAAATGGATCGACTCGTCGATTTCCAAGACGATCAACTGCCCCGAAGACATCAGCTTTGACAGCTTCAAAGAGGTCTATATGGCCGCCTGGGATCAGGGCTGCAAAGGCTGCACCACCTACCGGCCCAACGATGTGACAGGCTCGGTCCTGTCGGTCAGCGAGAGCTCTGAAAAAACCCCTGCCGAGACCCATGCCAAGCCGGGCGAGGGGGCCGAGGTTGTCTATATGTCCGAGCCGCTCGACCGGCCGGCCGAGCTTGAAGGGGCGACCTACAAGCTCAAGTGGCCCGACAGCGAGCACGCGATTTATATCACCATCAACGATCTGGTGATCGCGGGCCACCGGCGGCCCTTTGAAGTTTTCATCAACTCCAAGAACATGGAGCATTTCGCCTGGACCGTGGCGCTGACGCGGATGATCTCGGCGGTGTTCCGGCGCGGCGGCGATGTGTCGTTCGTGGTGGAAGAACTGAAAGCCGTGTTCGATCCGCGCGGGGGCGCGTGGATGCAAGGCAAATATATCCCCTCGATCCTTGCCGCCATCGGCGGGGTGATCGAGCGGCACATGATCTCGACCGGCTTTCTCAAGGGCGAGGGGATGGCTCTCAAGACCGATCCCAAGGCCGAGGTTATGGCGGTGAACGGCGCCCCGCGCGGCAAGGCCTGCCCGAGCTGCGGCAGCTATGATTTGCGGATGGTTGAGGGCTGCATGACCTGCGGTTCCTGCGGCCATTCCAAGTGCGGCTAAGGCGCGCGGCTTGGGTGGTTGTATGAACTTTGCCTTCGAACGCCTTGGCGGGTATTGTATTTTTTCAACATCGGTCTTGATTTGCCGGGCGCCAAGCTGCTAAATTCTGCCTAATGATAAAGCCCGCACGCTAGATGTGGGCAGTTGAGGCAGAGATTTGGCATGAAGACGGGCTTTCAAGGCACGTTCGTCGTTTCATGGTCGCAGACCGAGCTCGATGGGCATTGGGCTGCTCCGCGCGAAGCGTTGCGTGTGGGCTCGATATGGGCCTGGACCGGCGAAGCCGTTCGGGTCGACGGGCCAGCCGGGGTTCTTCCCCTCGGGGCCTCTGACGGGCACGCCGAACTCCATGCCCGCGCCGCTTTGAGTGTTCGCCGCCTCCTGCGGATGGTTGATGCAGAAGCTGGCCGGAAAGAATCCACCGCCGACAGCGATCCCCTCTTCGACAAGTCCTTCCGCGTGACCGATGGCCGCGCGACATGGACCATCACCGTGATCGAGACAGGCACCGGACGGCATCCACTCTTGATGTTTTTAGGCGAGATTCCACCGCGCCATCAGGATCTTTGGGTTGTTTCGCATGATCTGGCCGAAGATGCTTCGCAGCGGACGCCGGATGTTTCTGGTGCAGTTGTCTGTTTCACCCCCGGCACCACGATCCTCACCAGCGATGGCGCAAAGCCTGTCGAGGCGCTGTGCGAGGGCGATTTTCTTCAGACCAAGGACAATGGCTGCAAGGAAATTCTCTGGATGGGCGGCCGCCGGGTTTCAGGCGCGCGCCTTATGGTCAGCCCGCACTTGGCCCCAGTGCGCCTTCGGGCCGGCGCCCTTGACGAAGGGGTTCCGGACACTGGCCTTCTGGTGTCTCCCGATCACCGGATGATGGTGCGCGGCGCCAAAGCACGGGCCCTGTTCAACACCGACGAAGTGCTCGTCTCTGCCCGCGATCTCATCAACGACCGCAGCATTGTGGTGGATCGCGCTGTCCGCGAGGTGACTTATATTCATCTGATGCTGCCCAGCCACGAGATCGTCTTTGCAAATTCGGTCGAAACAGAAAGCTTCCATCCGGCCACGGCGGCACTTGATACGCTGGGGGACGAGGCGCTCGACCGGATGTATAGCCGGATGCCCGAACTGAAGGGCAATGTCCGCTCCTTTGGAGACTATGTGCGCCGGGTTCTGTCGCCATCCGAAGCGGCAATCCTGCGGCACGACGGGCGGGGAAGCTTTCTGTCGTAATTCTCTGTTCTTTCCGCTGTTGACTCGGGGGCAAACCCCTCTATAAGCCGCCTCTCATTGGTGTTGGTGGCCCCTGCAAGGGGATGCCTGTCGGGTCTTTGACCAAAGGACAACGCCCTTCGACAACGCAAAGAAGGAGACCAGCCGTGACCAAACGCACGTCTGCCAAGTACAAAATCGACCGCCGCATGGGCGAAAACATCTGGGGCCGCCCCAAATCGCCGGTGAACCGCCGCGAATATGGCCCCGGCCAGCACGGCCAGCGCCGCAAGGCCAAACTGTCGGACTTCGGTCTGCAGCTGCGCGCCAAGCAGAAGCTCAAGGGCTACTACGGCGATCTGACCGAAAAGCAATTCCGCCGCATCTATGGCGAAGCCGAGCGTGTGAAGGGCGATACCGGTGAGAACCTCGTTGGTCTCCTCGAGCGCCGCCTCGACGCCGTCGTCTATCGCGCCAAGTTCGTGCCGACCGTTTTCGCGGCCCGTCAGTTCGTGAACCACGCCCACGTCACCGTGAACGGCCAGTCGGTCAACATCCCCTCCTACCGCGTGAAAGAGGGTGACGTGATCGAGGTTCGCCAGAAGTCCAAGCAGATGGGCCTGGTCCTCGAAGCCGCCCAGTCGTCGGAGCGTGACGTTCCCGATTACCTCGAGGTCGACCACTCCAAGATGACCTGCACCTTCGTGCGGACCCCGTCGCTGGGCGATGTGCCGTACCCGGTCATGATGGAACCGAACCTCGTCGTCGAATACTACGCGAAGAACTAAGGTTTCTCGCTTCAGTTTCGGGGCCGCGCCTGACCGGCGCGGCCCTTTTCGTTTCTGGCCCAGCGTATCGGGCCGAGACCTCGCGAAAAGGAGATCCGAGCCATGGCTGCGCAGACCCACAAAACCTATTCCACCTACGGCCGCATCGACGGCCCGATCGCGATCATCGGCTTCGGCTCGATCGGCAAGGCGACCTTGCCGCTGATCGAACGTCATTTCGATTATGACGCCTCCAAGCTCGTGGTGATCGACCCGAGCCCCGAGAGCCACAACTTCCTCTCGCAGCATGGGCATCGCCATCTTCAGGTGGCCCTGACGCCGGAGAATTACCGCGAGGTTCTGGGCGAGGTCTTTGCCGAGGGCAAGGGTTTCTGCGTCAACCTTTCGGTGGATGTCTCCTCGCTCGATATGATGAAGCTCTGCCGCGAGCTTGGTGTTCTCTACATCGACACCGTGATTGAGCCTTGGGCGGGCTTCTATTTCGAGAGCGAGAACGTGGAGCGCACCAACTATGCGCTGCGCGAAGGTGTCTTGGCCGAGAAGGCCGCCAATCCCGGCGGACCGACGGCGGTCAGCTGCTGTGGCGCCAACCCGGGCATGGTGTCGTGGTTTGTCAAAGAAGCACTGATGAAGCTGGTGGCCGACCTTGGCCGCGCCGATGCCGAGCCGCAGAGCCGTGCTGAGTGGGGCAAGTTGATGCAATCGCTCGGGGTCAAGGGTATCCATGTTGCCGAGCGCGACACGCAGGCCCGCCGCCTGCCGCGCCCGCGCGGGGTGTTCGTCAATACATGGTCGGTCGAGGGGTTCATCTCCGAAGGCTTCCAGCCGGCCGAGCTTGGCTGGGGCACCCATGAGAAGTGGTTCCCGGAAAACGGCCACAGCTATGACGAAGGCTGTCAGGCCGCGATCTGGCTCGACCGCCCCGGCGCGATGACCCGTGTCCATACATGGTGCCCGACGCCTGGCCCCCAGTTTGGCCTTCTGGTGACCCATAACGAGGCGATCTCGATCTCGGACTACTACACCGTCGGCGCACCCGGCGCGCCCGAGTTCCGCCCGACCTGCCACTATGCCTATCATCCAAGCGATGATGCGACGCTGAGCCTTGACGAGATGTTCGGCTCCGGCCGTCAGCAGACCGTTCACGAAATCCTCGAGCCCGATGAAATCGTCGAGGGCATCGACGAGCTGGGCGTCCTGCTCTACGGCCACGAGAAGAACGCGCTCTGGTATGGCTCGCGCTTGTCGAACGCCGAAGCCCGCACGCTCGCGCCCTATCAGAACGCCACGGGCCTGCAGGTGAGCAGCGCGGTTCTGGCGGGGATGGTCTGGGCGCTTGAGAACCCGACCGCCGGCATCGTCGAGACCGACGAGATGGATCACAAGCGGTGCCTCGAGGTTCAGCGCCCCTATCTCGGGCCGGTCGAGGGCCATTACACCGACTGGACGCCGCTTCAGGACCGCTGGCAGCAGTTTGCCGAGGATATCGACGAGAGCGACCCCTGGCAGTTCCGCAACGTTCTGGCGTCTTAAAGCCACGCTCGCGCGGCGGGTTGGCCGCCGCGTGCTCTTGTCGCTGGAAAGCGCCCCTCCGCCTCGCTATGAGGGGCCGAACCCGACGAGAGACACAATGGCCAGCAAGATCAAACCGCAACCCGGCATCATGGATATCGCCCTCTATGTGAGCGGCGAGAGCACGCTTGCGGGCCGTAAGGACGTTTTGAAGCTGTCGTCCAATGAAAACCCCTATGGACCCTCAGACAAGGCCAAGGCGGCTTTCGCGCGGACCGCGCAGGCATTGCACCGCTATCCTTCGACCGATCACGCCACCCTGCGCGCCGCCATTGCAGAGGTGCGCGGGCTGGATGCCGAGCGGATCATTTGCGGCGTGGGTTCCGACGAGGTCTTGCAGTTCATCGCTCAGGCCTATGCCGGCAAGGGCGACGAAGTGATCTATACCGAACACGGGTTTTCTATGTATCCGATCCTCGCCAAAGCGGTCGGCGCCAAGCCGGTCGAGGTGGCCGAGACGAACCGCGTGGTTGATGTGGACAAAATCCTCGCCGCCTGCGGGCCTAAGACCAGGATCGTCTTTATCGCCAACCCGGCGAACCCCACCGGCACGATGATCCCCGAGAAAGACATTCGCAGGCTGGCCGATGGCCTTCCGGCGCAGGCGATCCTTGTGCTTGACGGCGCTTATGCCGAATTTGTCGAGGGCTACGATGGCGGGGCATCGCTTGTAGAGAGAAGCGACAATATCGTGATGACCCGGACCTTCTCCAAGATCTATGGGCTGGGCGGCCTCAGGATCGGTTGGGGCTATGGCCCGAAAGAGATCATCGACGTGCTCAACCGCGTCCGCCAACCGTTCAACCTCTCGGAAACCCAGCTCGCCACCGCTGAAGCGGCGATCCGCGATGTGGAGTTCACCGAAAAGTGCCAGACGGAAAACGCCCGCTGGCGTGAATGGCTCGTCAAACAGCTATGCGAGCTGGGCCTCGAGGCTGACCTCTCGACCGCGAATTTTGTGCTGGCCCGCTTTGCCTCGCCTCAAGAAGCCGAAGCCTGCGATGCCCATCTGAAATCCGAAGGCATTATCGTTCGGCGGGTCGCGGGCTATAAGCTCCCCAATTGCCTGCGGATCACCGTGGGCGACGAAGCCTCCTGCCGCCGCGTGATCCACGCGATCGGCCAGTTCAAAGGGGTCCGCTGATGGCCGTGATCTATGACCGTGTGGCGCTGATTGGCCTTGGCCTGATTGCCGGCTCCATGTCGCTCGCCATGCGCCGCGACGGGCTTGCCAAAGAGGTTGTGGGCTTTGCCCGCTCGGCCGAGACCCGCGCCACCGCGCGCGAGATCGGCCTTGTCGACAAGGTTTGCGACACGCTTGCCGAGGCAGTTGAAGGCGCCGACCTCGTCGTTCTCGCCGTGCCGGTTGGCGCCATGGAAGCGGTGGCCGAAGAGATGGCGCCGTTCCTCAAGCCCGGCGCGACGGTCAGCGACGTAGGCTCTGTCAAAGGCGCGGTGATCGCGGCCGTTGGCCCGCATATTCCCGGCGGCGTCGATTTCATTCCTGCTCACCCCCTCGCGGGCACAGAACATTCGGGGCCGCGTTCGGGCTTTGCAGAGCTCTTTGAGAACCGCTGGACGATCCTCGTTCCCAACGATGCCGCGCCGGATGCTGTGGCGAAGTTGCGGGCGCTCTGGGACGGCATGGGGGCCAATGTCGACGAGATGGACGCCGATCACCACGATCTCGTCCTCGCTGTCACCAGCCACACGCCCCACCTCATCGCCTATACGATGGTGGGCGTGGCCGACGATCTGCGGCGCGTGACCGACAGCGAGGTGATCAAATATTCCGCCGCCGGTTTCCGCGATTTCACCCGAATTGCCGCGTCGGACCCGACCATGTGGCGCGACGTGTTCCTCAACAACAAGGACGCGACGCTCGAGATCCTCGGCCGTTTTACCGAAGAGCTTTTCGCCCTCCAGCGGGCGATCCGCACCGGCGACGGCGATCACCTGCACGCCTATTTCACCCGCACCCGCGCCATCCGCCGCGGGATCATCGAGGCGGGGCAGGATACCGCTGCGCCCAACTTTGGCCGGGCGAGCGAAAAGAAGAGCTAGAAGGTCGGAAGATAGCCGATCGGGAATACCCCGAGCCAGATTTGCCCGCCGCGGATCGTTAGCGGCACTTCGACCGTGTCGGCCCCTTGGGCAAGGCTCATGCCAACCGAGCGCCATGTCTGCTCGTCGGCAGGGTGAATGAGGCCCGCGTTGACGCCGAGGCCTACCATCCTGTCCCAGCCCGTCACGGTCAGCCGTAATTTGCCGGAGGGTTGGCCATCCGCCGCGAGGCCCAACTCGCCGCTCACTGCCAGAACCATCTCGCCCCAGACCAGCCGCAGATCGCGCATGCTTGCGGCGGTGAGCCTTGGGCCCGCGCCCGACAGGGCGGCGGCGTCGAGCGGGCGGTCGAAGGTCAGGGTGCTGTCGATCTTGGCAAGGGCGATGGCCGCGGGCATCGCGCCTTCGGGATCAAGCCTTTCACGCAGGGCCAAGGGCAGGACAAGCGCGCTTGTGTCGAGATAGGCGTCATAGCCGTGGTGGTCATCTGCGGCGGGGCGTAACGCCAGAAGGCCGCGATCCGCCGAGGCGACCCAGCCGGTGTCGGATTGCAGGCCCAGGTTCCCGACCTCGACCGTCGCAGTCTCGAACGCAGGGTTGGTCGAAACCGTGACCGAAGCCGAGGCCCGCAGACCTTCCGAACGGATGATGATGGTATCCCCGCCGAGCCGCAGGCTCTGGGTCTCGGGCCAGACGGCGATCACCTTGTTGGGCTGATAGCTGAGGGCGAGGAGTTGGAAGATCGGGGTCTGCCAGCCGAATTCGTCATCCGGAGCAGTCAGATCGAGGCCCGTCAGTGTCGTATCGAACCGCGATGGGAAGCCATGGGTTTCAAGGCTTTCATAGCGGACTTTCCAACCTTGTGCGGAAAGTTGTTCGAGGAATGTGACCCCCTGTTTTTCAACCGCGACTTGGCCGACATACCAATACCCGCCCCAAAGACTGGCCAATGCAAGGGTTACGATAAGAAGCAGGCGCATCATTGGGCTTTTCCACAGGTTTCGAACCGCGTTATAGGCAAGCGGCATAACGAGGGCCAGCATCATGCCGCTGTGGATATTCGGCTACGGATCACTTCTGTGGCATCCCGGTTTCGAACCGGCCGAACGGGTTCGCGCGCGTCTTGCGGGCTATCACCGCAGTTTCTGTATGCTCTCGATCCACCATCGCGGGACGGTCGGGAAACCCGGCCTCGTTCTGGCGCTTGATGCGGTGGGTGGGAGCTTTTGCGACGGATTGGCCCTGCGGGTGCGCGCGGGCGAGGAAGACACCGTCCTCGCCTATCTGCGCGAGCGCGAGTTGATTTCCTCGGCCTATGTCGAGACCACGGTCGGCCTTGTGCTGGACGATGATCGCAAGATCGAGGCGGTGGCCTATGTGATCGACCCCGATCACGAGCAATACTGCCAGTTCGACCTTGAGGAGCAGGCGCATCGCATCGCCGGCGCGGTCGGCGGGCGGGGGCCGAACCCCGAATATCTGTTCAACACGGCCGACCATCTGGCCGAGCTTGGCATCCACGATCCCGACCTCGCGTGGCTTTGTGGTCGCGTCCGAGAGCTGACCGCCAGTTAGAGCGACAAAACGGTTGGGTTTCGCAGGCCGCCCGACTATGCTCGCGCCAACAATAACCAGACAGGAACCTGTGCCTTGACGGACATCAGGGAGCCCGAGGCCGAGCCGTATTTTTCGCGCCCCTTGCGCCAGATCACATCGATGCTGATTGCGCTCGGCCTGATCGGGGCCGGGGCCTATGTCGGCTTTCCAACGCTTGACGCAATCTTTTGGTCAAATCCCTATCTGAACGGGTTGATCCTTGCCGTGTTTTTCCTCGGCATCCTATCCTGTTTCGGGCAGGTCATTCAGCTGATGTATTCGGTCCAGTGGATCGAGGCCTTCTCGAGGGTTCAGGGGGGCGAAAAGCCGCCTTCACTGCTGGCGCCCTTGGCCACGCTGATGCGCTCGCGCGGTGCGCGGATGCACCTGTCGCAAAGCTCTTCTCGTTCGATCCTCGATTCCGTTGCCAGCCGGATCGACGAAGACCGCGAGATCACCCGCTATCTCGGAAGCACGCTCATCTTCCTCGGCCTTCTCGGCACGTTCTACGGGCTTGCGACAACCGTTCCGGCCCTTGTCGATACGATCCGCTCCCTCACGCCAAAGGACGGTGAAACCGGCGCCGAAGTCTTTGGGCGCCTGCAGGCGGGGCTCGAGGCCCAGCTGGGCGGCATGGGCACGGCGTTTTCGTCGTCGCTTCTTGGATTGGCGGGATCACTGATCGTGGGGCTTCTGGAACTATTCGCCGGCCACGGACAGAACCGTTTCTACCGCGAACTCGAGGAATGGCTATCGTCGATCACGCGCCTTGGATTTGCCAGTGGAGACGAGCTTGCTGCTGCAAGCGAGGGCGATGCCAGCGGTGCGGTGGCCCACATCGTCGAACATCTCGAAGCGATGCAAATGATGTTTACCCAGACCGACATCAATCGCTCGCAGGTGGATGACCGGATGAACGACCTGATCGGCGCCGTGAACCGGCTGGCGGGCCAGCTGGAAGAGGGCGGCGCGAAAGACGCCATGCTCAAGATTGCCGAAGGGCAGAAGGAACTGATCGACCAATTGGCAAGCAGCGGGGTTGATGGCCTTGATGCCGAAAGCCGGATGCGCTTGCGGTCGATCGACGTCCAGCTTCTGCGCATCCTGGAAGAGCTTTCGGTTGGCCGACAGGAAACCCTGAGCGAACTGCGGGGCGATATCGCGGGCCTGACACGCGCTCTCAGGCAGGGGCGTGGGCGACCTGACAGCGCCGGCCGGAGCTGACGATGGCGCTGAGCCAAAAAGGCGGAAACAGATTTCAGGCCAATATCTGGCCTGGTTTCGTCGACGCGATGACCGGGCTTCTGCTTGTTCTGATGTTCGTTCTGACCATCTTTATGGTCATCCAATTCGTGCTGCGCGAGACGATCACCGGGCAGGAATCCAAACTCAGCCAACTTACCGCCGAAATCAGCGCCCTGACCGAGGCATTGGGTCTGGAACGCGATCGCTCGTCAGCGCTGGCGGGGCAGGTGGGAAGCCTGACCTCGACCCTCAGCGATCTGAATGATCAAAGCTCGGCGCAGGCGGCCCTCATTGCGGCACTTACCGCCGAACGGGACGCGCAGGCCATTGCTCTGGCCGAGGCGGAAAACCGGATTACCGGATTTGAAGCGCAGGTGGCGGGGCTTTTGGCGCAACGCGCCGATCTTCGCGATCAGGTGGCGGGGCTAGAGGCCGATCAGACCCGCATGATCGACGAACAGGAGGCGCTGAACCTCGCGCTGGCGCAGGCCCGCGACGAGATCGACGCCTCTGCCGAAGCGGCCCGCCTTGCCGCCGCCCGCCGTGAGGCGCTCGAGGCTTTGGTCGCCGATCTCAACGCCAATTCCGACAGTAATGCCGAGAAGATTTCAGAGCTCGAGGCGGCTGCGCTTGCCGATGCCGCCGCGGCCGAGGCGCTGCGCCAGAAACTCGCCGATGCTGATGCCGAGCTGACCGCCATGACCCTTGCCCTAGAGGCCCAGCGCAAGAAGGCCGAGGACACATTGACCCTTCTCGCCGCCGCGGATGCCGCTCGGGAGAACCTCGATATAAATCTTGCCAACGCGCTTTTGGCACAGGCGCAGGCGGAAGCCGCGCTTGAGCGTATGAAGGCCGACAGTGGCGATCTGGATGCACGGTTGGCGGCGGCATTGTCGCTTCAGGATGCCACCGAGGCCCAGCTCGAAGAGGCGCGTGCAGCGTTGGCTGCCGTTGAAACCAGCAACCAAGATCTGACCGTCCGCTTGGCAGCCGCAATTGCCGCGCGCGACGCCGCCTCCACCAGCCTCGACACGGTGCAGGCCGCGCTCGACAAGGCGCTCGAGGACGGCCGGTTGAGCGAAGCCGACCTGCAAAGCCGCCTTGCCGCCGCCCTTCTCGCGAAGGAAGCTCTGGCGCAGGAAATCGCAGCCGCGGCCGCCGCCGGGGATCAGGCCGAGGCCGACAAGCTATCGCTTGAGGAACGGTTGGCCGAGGCGCTGTTGGCGCGGCAGGCGCTTGAGGCCAAAGTGGCGGCGTTGTCGGAAACGCAGGATGAGACAGCGCAGAGCCGTGCCGACCTTGAGGGGCGGCTCGCCGAGGCACTGGCGGCGATCGCCGCTGCGCGGGCCGACGCCACCGAAATCATGACCGAACGCGAGCGGCAGGCTGCCCTCTTGGCGCAGGCCAACAAAGAGCTTTCGGCCGAGCAGGCCTTGTCCGCCGAAAGCCAGCGTCAGGTCGCGCTTCTGAACGAACAGGTTGTCGAGCTGCGCCGCCAGATCGCCACGCTGCAAACGCTATTGGACATTGCCGATCAAGTTGATGCGGAATCCAAAGTCCAGATCGAATCCCTTGGTGCCCAGCTCAACACCGCGCTCGCCCGCGTCGCCAGCGAAGAGCGGCAGCGCCGGGCGCTGGAAGAGGCCGAACGCATCCGCCTTGAGGCCGAGAAGGCGCGGCTTGAGGCCGAGGCGCGCGATCTTGAGAGCTACAAGTCCGAGTTCTTCGGCCAGATCCGGACTGTCCTTGCCGGTCAGGAAGGCATCCGGATCGAGGGCGACCGGTTTGTCTTCTCGTCCGAGGTTCTGTTCGAGACCGCCCGCGCGGACCTCTCTGACGCAGGGCGGGCGGAAATGGCCAAGGTGGCGGCGATCCTGCGGACGATTTCCGATGAAATCCCGCCTGAGATCGACTGGATCATCCGCGTCGATGGCCATACCGACAATGTGCCGTTGTCGGGCGGCGGGCTCTATCGGAATAACTGGGAGCTGAGTCAGGCCCGCGCCCTGTCGGTTGTGGTCTACATGGTCGAACAGGAAGGCATCGACCCACAGCGCCTTTCGGCCAACGGCTTTGGCGAATACCAGCCGATCAACCCCGACGATACGCCCGAAGCACGGGCGCAGAACCGGCGGATCGAGCTGAAGCTCACGGAGCGATAAAGAAAAACCCCGCCGGATGGCGGGGTTTCTCGTTTCTGTCTGGTCGGGTCACTCCGCCGTCAGGAGGGGCGGCTTCTTGGCCGAATGGGTGATCTTGGCCTGTTCCGGCGCAAGCACCTCAAGCTCGATCTTGTCGTCCTTGACCTTCACCTTGACCACGCCGCCCTTCATCAACTTGCCAAAGAGAAGCTCCTCCGCGAGCGGCTTCTTGATCGATTCCTGAATGACGCGGGCGAGTGGACGTGCGCCCATCTTGTCGTCATAGCCCTTGTCGGCCAGCCAAACGGCCGCGGCGGGCGTGAGGTCGATCTGGACGTTGCGGTCCATCAGCTGGGCCTCGAGCTGGAGGACGAATTTCTCGACCACCCGCACGATGACCTCCTTGGGCAGGGGCGCAAAGGGGATCACGGCGTCAAGGCGGTTGCGGAATTCGGGGGTAAAGATCCGCTCGATCGCGGCGGTATCCTCGCCCTCGCGCCGGTCGCGGCCAAAGCCGATCGCCTCTTTCGCCTGCTCGGCGGCGCCGGCGTTGGAGGTCATGATCAGGATCACGTTGCGGAAATCGGTGGTCCGGCCGTTGTGATCGGTCAGCTTGCCGTGGTCCATCACCTGCAGGAGGATGTTGTAGACATCCGGATGCGCCTTCTCGATCTCGTCGAGGAGAAGGACGCAATGCGGCGTCTGATCGACCTTGTCGGTCAGCATCCCGCCCTGATCAAAGCCCACATAGCCCGGCGGCGCGCCAATGAGGCGGCTGACAGCGTGTTTCTCCATGTATTCCGACATATCGAACCGCAAAAGTTCGACCCCGAGCGTATCGGCCAGCTGCTTGGCGACCTCGGTCTTGCCGACGCCTGTGGGGCCGGAGAAGAGATAGTTGCCGATGGGCTTTTCCGGCTCGCGCAGGCCCGCGCGGGCGAGCTTGATCGCCGAAGACAGCGCCTCGATCGCCACGTTCTGGCCAAAGACCACGCGTTTGAGCGATTTCTCGAGGTCGCGCAGGGTTTCGGCATCGTCCTTCGAGACCGATTTCGGCGGGATGCGGGCGATCTTGGCGACGACGGCCTCGATCTCCTTCACGCCGATGGTCTTGCGGCGCTTGCTCTCGGCCACGAGGTGCTGGGCCGCGCCCGCCTCGTCGATCACGTCGATGGCTTTGTCAGGCAGCTTGCGGTCGTTGATGTAGCGGGCCGAAAGCTCCACCGCCGCGCGGATCGCGTCGGAGGTGTATTTGATGTGGTGGTGATCCTCGAAATAGGGCTTGAGGCCGCGCAGGATCTTGACCGAGTCCTCGACCGAAGGCTCGTTGACGTCGATCTTCTGGAACCGGCGGGAAAGGGCGCGGTCTTTCTCGAAGTGCTGGCGGAATTCCTTGTAGGTCGTGGACCCCATGCAGCGCAGCTTGCCGCCCTGAAGCGCGGGTTTGAGAAGGTTGGAGGCGTCCATCGCCCCGCCCGAGGTGGCGCCCGCGCCGATCACGGTATGAATCTCGTCGATGAAGAGAACGGCGTCGGGATGATCCTCAAGCTCGTTCACCACAGCCTTGAGCCGCTCTTCGAAATCGCCGCGATAGCGGGTGCCGGCCAGAAGCGCGCCCATGTCGAGCGAGAAGATCGTCGTGCCGGAGAGGACCTCGGGCACGTCATGGTTGACGACCTTGTAGGCAAGGCCCTCGGCGATGGCGGTCTTGCCGACGCCCGGGTCGCCCACCAGAAGCGGGTTGTTCTTGCGGCGGCGGCACAAAACCTGAATGCAGCGCTCGACCTCGTGCTCGCGGCCGATCAGCGGATCGACATCGCCCTTTTTCGACTTGGCGTTGAGATCGACGCAATATTTCTTGAGCGCACTTTCCTTTTCCTCGGCTGGCGCGCTCTCAGAGGCTTGCTCTGTCCGCTCGCTCGCGCCGGTCACGGGGCGGGTTTCGCCGTAGGCGGGATCCTTGGCCACGCCGTGGGCGATAAAATTCACCGCGTCATAGCGGGTCATGTCCTGCTCTTGCAGGAAGAAGGCGGCGTTCGATTCACGTTCGGCAAAGATCGCGACCAGCACGTTCGCGCCGGTGACCTCGTTGCGGCCCGACGACTGGACATGGATCGCGGCGCGCTGGATCACCCGCTGGAAGGCGGCGGTGGGCACGGCCTCGGAGCCTTCGACATCGGTGATGAGGGTGCTGAGATCATCGTCGATGAATTCCTCGAGCGTGGCGCGCAGCTCGTCAAGGTTGACCGAGCAGGCCTTCATCACCTGCGCCGCATCCGGCTCGTCGATCAATGCCATGAGCAGATGCTCCAGCGTGGCCAGCTCGTGGTGACGATCGTTGGCCAGCGCCAGCGCCGCGTGAATGGACTGCTCGAGCGTTTTAGAAAAAGACGGCACTTTCCGTGCTCCTCTCGATTTGGGGGCAGGGGGACCGATGGCCCGTCCTGACCGTGGCCTTCTATCTCTTAAGGTTTGGTTTTATCGCGGAACCTTCAAGGACTAATTTTGCCACAGCGATCACATTTTGGGTGATTACGGCAAATATCCCCCACTTGGGATGTGTTCAAAATCGATCTTTTCGGCCCCGGATTTCGGCAAAGACCGCCACATCGCTCGCACCGGCCATGCCTATCGCCGCTTTCACCTCGGGCAGATCGGCCCGCAGGAAGGGGTTGGTCGCGATTTCTTCTGACAAGAGCGAGGGCACTGTCGCCTCGCCGCGCGCCCGTTTGGCGGCGATATCGGCGGCGCGAACTTGGAGCGCTGCGTTGCCGGGTTCGATGGTCAGGGCAAAACGGGCGTTGCTGGCGGTGTATTCATGGCCGGAGCAAACAATCGTTTCGGGCGGCAAGGCGCGCAGCTTGAGAAGGCTCTGCCACATCTGTTCGGGCGTTCCCTCGAAAAGCCGCCCACAGCCAAGGGCCATGAGGCTGTCGGCGGTGAAAACGGCGCCGATCTCGGGAAGGTGAAAAGCGATATGGCCCACGGTGTGGCCCGAGACGTCGATCACATGGGCCTTGAGGCCCAGAACGTCGATCATGTCGCCCTCTTTGACCGCCAGATCGAGCCTTGGCAGGCGATGAGCATCTGCCGCCGCGCCGACAACTTTCGCTCCATAGGCCTCGCGAAGCGGTTCGACACCGTCGATGTGATCGGGGTGGTGGTGGGTCAGGAGGATGAGATCCAGCCCCCAGCCACGCTCATCCAAGGCGCGCTGGATCGGGTGATCTTCGGGGGCGTCGACAAGGGCGGTCTGGCCTGTTTCCGCGTTGTGCAGAAGATAGGCGTAGTTGTCCGCAAGGCAGGGAAGGGTGACGAGTTCGAGGGGCATGGCAAAGTCACAATCGCTTGTTATGGTGGCGCCAGCCTGACGGAAAGGACTACGGCCTGCAATGCACCTAGACGTGCTGGACCTGCGCAACTTTTACTACCGCAGCCCTCTGGGGCGGGCGGCGCAGAAGGTCATTCGCGATCAGCTCTTGGCGATCTGGCCCGAGGCCAAGGCGCAATGCGTGGTGGGCTACGGTTTCGCCGTGCCGCTTCTGCGGCCCTATCTGGGCGATGCACGGCGGCTGATCGGCCTGATGCCGGGGCCGCAGGGGGTTATGCCTTGGCCCGCCGGCATGCCCAATGTGAGTGTCCTGTGCGAAGAGGCGGAATGGCCGATCCAGACGGGTGCTGCAGACAAACTCGTCTTGATGCATGGGCTCGAGACATCAGAGAACCCCTCGGCGGTTCTCGACGAATGCTGGCGCGTTCTCGGCCCCGGCGGGCGGGCGGTGTTCATCGTGCCAAACCGCGCAGGCATCTGGTCGCGGTCGGACAAGACCCCGTTCGGCTATGGCCGGCCCTATTCGATGGGGCAGCTTGAAGCGCAGCTGCGCCGCCACGGATTTAACACCGAGCGGGCCATCTCGACGCTTTATCAGCCGCCCTCCTATAAGAAGATCTGGCGCCGCATGGCGGGGCTTTTGGAAACCGTCGGGCGGCATATGCCTGTTTTCGCCGCGGGTGGCGTTCTTTTCGTTGAGGTCTCGAAACAAGTCCCCGCGCCGAACAAGGGGGGGCTGGGTGAAGCAGTCCGCAGGCCGATGCGTGTTCTTGAGGGGATCGGCGCTGCAGAGCCGAAACCGAGCTACCGCGGGCCGGGCGCGCGCTAGGTCAGAATCGGCCCGGATTCGGCATTCCTGGCCAAAGAAGCGCCTTTTGCGGAAAATATTTTAAGGGTGTTAGCGGGATCATTCGCCAAGTGCCTGTGATATATGGTTCCGGCTGGCATAATTGCCGCAGATAAAGCGCTGCTAGGCGGTTGCCCCACACAAAAGGCTCTGCTACATCCGCCCTGATTTTACGCCCCCGGACATTCCGAGGGCACCAAGGCTGCCCTCCTGCCGCTCGTCACCGGGTGAACGGACCGGGCCAAACACATCGGAAGGGTGGACGTGTCCGAACCAGCTTCGATCTCAACCGGCATCGCCAAGCGCTATGCCACCGCCGTTTTTGAACTGGCGAAAGAGGAAAAGGGTCTCAAGACCCTTGAATCCGACATCGATGCACTGGACGCCGCGATCGAAGGATCGGCGGATCTGCGTGCGTTGATCTCTTCGCCGCTCTACAGCCGCGAAGACCAGGCGAATGCCATGACGGCGCTTGCCAAGAAGATGAAACTCTCGGCGACCGTCACCAACACGCTCGCCCTGATGGCGTCGAACCGCCGCCTGTTTACCCTGCCCCAGCTGATCGCGGCGCTGCGCGACCGTATCGCTGAGGAAAAGGGCGAAGTGACCGCCGAGGTCGTCAGCGCGAAAGCCCTGACCAAGACCCAGGCCGACAAGCTTGCCAAGACGCTCAAGGCGCAGATCGGCAAGACCATCAAGATCAATGCGACCGTGGATGAAAGCCTCATCGGCGGTCTTATCGTTAAGGTGGGCTCGAAGATGATCGATACCTCGATCGCCTCCAAGCTCAGCGCTCTCCAGAACACCATGAAAGAGGTCGGATAATGGCGATCCAAGCTGCAGAAATCTCTGCGATCCTGAAAGGGCAGATCAAGAACTTTGGCCAAGAAGCCGAAGTTGCCGAAGTTGGCCGTGTGCTATCGGTCGGTGACGGTATTGCCCGTGTTTACGGTCTGGACAACATCCAGGCTGGCGAAATGGTCGAATTCCCCGGTGGTATCCGCGGGATGGCCCTGAACCTTGAAGCCGACAACGTCGGTTGCGTTATCTTCGGTTCGGACCGCGACATCAAAGAAGGCGACACCGTCAAGCGCACCAAGGCCATCGTGGACGTTCCCGCTGGCGACGAGCTGCTTGGCCGCGTTGTCGACGCGCTCGGCAACCCGCTCGACGGCAAAGGTCCGATCAAGACCAAGACCCGCCGCATCGCCGACAGCAAAGCCCCCGGCATCATCCCCCGCAAATCGGTTCACGAGCCGATGGCGACCGGCCTCAAGTCGGTTGACGCGATGATCCCGATCGGCCGTGGCCAGCGCGAGCTGATCATTGGCGACCGTCAGACCGGCAAGACCGCGATCGCGCTCGACACCATTCTGAACCAGAAATCCTACAACGAAGCCGCGGGCGACGACGAGAGCAAGAAGCTCTACTGCGTCTACGTCGCCGTCGGCCAGAAGCGTTCGACCGTTGCCCAGCTTGTGAAAAAGCTCGAGGAAAACGGCGCTCTGGAATATTCGATCGTCGTGGCCGCGACCGCCTCGGACCCCGCGCCGATGCAGTTCCTCGCGCCCTACGCCGCGACCGCCATGGCCGAGCATTTCCGCGACAACGGCCGCCACGCTCTGATCATCTATGATGACCTGTCCAAGCAGGCCGTGTCGTATCGCCAGATGTCGCTCCTGCTGCGCCGTCCGCCGGGACGTGAAGCCTATCCGGGCGACGTGTTCTATCTGCACTCGCGCCTTCTGGAGCGGTCCTCGAAGCTCAACGAAGACAACGGCTCGGGCTCGCTTACCGCGCTGCCGGTCATCGAAACCCAGGGCGGCGACGTGTCGGCGTTTATTCCGACCAACGTGATCTCGATCACCGACGGCCAGATCTTTCTCGAGACCGAGCTTTTCTATCAGGGCATCCGTCCGGCCGTGAACACCGGTCTGTCGGTTTCGCGCGTGGGCTCTTCGGCCCAGACCAACGCGATGAAATCGGTTGCCGGCCCGGTCAAGCTGTCGCTCGCCCAGTATCGCGAGATGGCCGCCTTCGCCCAGTTCGGTTCCGACCTCGACGCCGCCACCCAGCAGCTGTTGAACCGTGGCGCGCGCCTGACCGAGCTGATGAAGCAGCCCCAGTATTCGCCGCTGTCGAACGCCGAAATCGTCTGCGTGATCTATGCCGGCACCAACGGCTATCTCGACAAGGTTGCCGTCAAGGATGTTGGCCGTTTCGAAGCCGGCCTTCTCAAGCACCTGCGCAACAACCGTGCGGATGTCCTCGAGTGGCTGACCAAGGAAGACCCCAAGATCAAGGGCGATGCCGAGGCCAAGCTCAAGGCCGCTATCGACGAATTCGCTAAGGATTTCGCCTGATTTCGTGGCTTTGGATAAGGAGACAAGGCAGTGCCTAGTCTGAAGGACCTGAAAAATCGGATCGCGTCGGTCAAATCGACCCGCAAGATCACCAAGGCCATGCAGATGGTGGCCGCCGCGAAACTGCGGCGGGCACAGGATGCGGCCGAGCAGGCCCGCCCCTATACCGATCGCTTCAACGCGGTTATGGCGGGGCTTGCCGCCTCTGTCGGCGGTTCGGATTCCGCCCCCCGGCTTCTGTCGGGAACGGGGTCCGACAAGGTCCACCTTCTGGTGGTCATGACGGCGGAACGGGGCCTGTGTGGTGGTTTCAACTCCTCGATCGTCAAGCTTGCCCGCGCCCGCGCGGCCGAGCTGATCGCGGCGGGCAAGACCGTCAAGATCCTCACCGTCGGCAAGAAGGGCCGCGAACAGCTGCGCCGGGATTGGGCCAGCCACTTCGTTGCCCACGTTGACCATTCGGCTGTTCGCAAGCTTGGCTACACCAACGCACAAGACATCGCCCGCGACCTTCTGGGCCGCTTCGATGCCGGTGAGTTCGATGTCGCCACCATCTTCTTCAGCCGCTTCCAGTCGGTGATCGCCCAGACCCCGACCGCACAGCAGATCATCCCGGCCAAATTCGAAGAGGCCGAGACAGGCGCCGCAACGCTCTATGACTATGAGCCGAGCGAAGAGGCGATCCTGGCCGACCTGCTGCCGCGCGGTGTGGCAACGCAGATCTTTGCAGCGCTCCTCGAAAACGCGGCCTCCGAGCAGGGCGCCCGGATGAGCGCGATGGACAACGCAACCCGCAACGCTGGCGACATGATCGACAGGCTGACCATCGAGTTTAACCGCTCGCGTCAGGCCGTGATCACCAACGAGCTGATTGAAATTATTTCGGGCGCGGAAGCGCTCTAACGGAACTGGAGTAATCCCATGGCTAAATCGAAAGGCAAAGTGACCCAGGTCATCGGCGCCGTCGTGGACGTGCGGTTCGAGGGCGAACTGCCCGCGATTCTTAACGCGCTGACCACCGACAACAACGGCAAGAAGCTGGTACTTGAAGTTGCCCAGCACCTCGGCGAAAACACCGTCCGCACCATCGCGATGGACGCGACGGAGGGCCTCGTTCGTGGGCAGGAAGTCCTCGACTCCGGCGAGCCGATCTCGGTCCCGGTTGGTGACGCCACCCTCGGCCGCATCCTCAACGTCGTCGGTGAGCCGGTGGATGAAAAGGGCCCGGTCAAGGCCAAAGAGCGCCGCGCAATTCACCAGCCCGCCCCCGAGTTTGCCGACCAGTCGACCGAGTCGGAAGTTCTGGTCACCGGCATCAAGGTTGTTGACCTTCTCGCCCCCTACGCCAAGGGCGGCAAGATCGGCCTCTTCGGCGGCGCCGGTGTGGGCAAGACCGTTCTCATCATGGAACTCATCAACAACATCGCCAAGGTGCACTCGGGCTATTCCGTGTTCGCCGGTGTTGGCGAGCGGACCCGTGAGGGCAACGACCTCTATCACGAGATGATCGAGTCGGGCGTTATCGTCCCCGATGACCTCGAGAAATCGAAAGTGGCCCTTGTATACGGCCAGATGAACGAGCCGCCGGGAGCGCGGATGCGTGTTGCTCTGTCGGGTCTGACCCTTGCCGAGCAGTTCCGCGACCAGTCGGGAACCGACGTTCTGTTCTTCGTCGACAACATCTTCCGCTTTACCCAGGCTGGTTCTGAGGTTTCGGCGCTTCTGGGCCGTATTCCTTCGGCCGTGGGCTATCAGCCGACGCTGGCGACCGACATGGGCGCTCTGCAGGAGCGCATCACCTCGACCAAGGCTGGCTCGATCACCTCGGTTCAGGCCATCTACGTTCCCGCCGACGACCTTACCGACCCCGCGCCGGCAACCTCGTTTGCTCACCTCGACGCCACGACCGTTCTGTCGCGTGCGATCTCGGAACTCGGCATCTATCCCGCCGTGGACCCGCTCGACTCGACCTCGCGTCTGATGGATCCCTCGATCGTTGGTGTTGAGCACTACGAAGTGGCCCGTTCGGTCCAGACCATCCTTCAGCGCTACAAATCGCTGCAGGACATCATCGCCATTCTCGGCATGGACGAGCTTTCCGAAGAGGACAAGCTGACTGTGACGCGCGCCCGCAAGATCCAGCGTTTCCTCTCGCAGCCGTTCGACGTGGCGAAGGTCTTCACCGGCTCTGATGGTGTGCAGGTTCCGCTCGATGTCACCATCTCGTCGTTCAAGGCGGTTGTGGCTGGCGAGTATGACCACCTGCCGGAAGGCGCCTTCTACATGGTTGGCGGCATCGACGAAGTGATCGCGAAAGCCGAGCGTCTGGCCGCTTCTGCGGCTTAAGGAGGCATTATGGCAGATACGCTGCAATTCGATCTCGTGAGCCCCGAGCGGAAGCTTGCTTCCGTCGAGGCCCGCGAGGTGCAGATCCCCGGCGCCGATGGCGACATGACGGCCATGGCCGATCATGCGCCGATGATCACCACCCTGCGCCCCGGCGTTCTGCGGGTGACGCATGGCGGCGGTTCGGACGACTATGTGGTCTCCGGCGGTTTCGCCGAAGTCACTGCTGGCGGCGTTTCGGTTCTGGCTGAACAGGCCCTGCCGCGCGCCGAGGTTACGCAGGCGATTTATGACGAGATGCTCGCCGCGGCCCGCGCCGCGCAATCGAGCGCCGCGTCTGATGCGGCCGACGCTGCCGCCAAGACGGTTGCCGATATGGTGACCGTTGGTGAGCAGCTGGGCCTCGCCGCCCGCTGATCGCGTCAAACGGATTGAAAAGGCCCCGCGCAAACCGCGGGGCCTTTTTCGTTGTTGAACCTGCGCGCGGTTCTGCCCAAGGTCCGGCAAAAGGTTTGTTCAGATGAATTTGCGTGGTGCTCAGTTTTTCATCCTCGCCACGATCCTGATCGACGCGATCGGGATCGGGCTGATCTTTCCGATCATGCCGGATCTGATGAACCATGTTGGCGCCTCCTCGACCGCGGACGGAGCCTTTCTGGGCGGCATCCTGATGGCGGCCTATGCGGCGATGCAGTTCATCGGCTCGCCGGTCATCGGCGGCCTGTCCGACTCCTTCGGGCGGAGGCCGGTTCTCATCCTTTCGCTTGCCGCGCTGGTTGTCGACTATGTGATCATGGCGCTGGCGGATACCTTCGCTGTGCTGCTCATCGGGCGCATCCTCGCGGGGCTTGCGGGCGCGAGCTATGTCACCGCGATGGCCTATCTGGCCGACATCTCTACGCCAGAGGAACGTTCCGCGAAATTCGGCCTCGTGGGGGCGACCTTCGGGGTCGGCTTTATCATCGGCCCGGCGCTCGGCGGCCTTGTTGCCGGCTGGAGCCTCTCTGCTCCGTTCTGGCTTGCCGCAGCTTTTTCGGCGGCCAATGTGCTCTTCGGTCTCTTCGTCCTGCCCGAGAGCCTTCCGCCCGAGCGCCGGCGGCGCATGACACGGCGCGATTTCAATCCGTTCGGCGTGATTTTCGACGCGGTCCGGATTCCCGGGATCATCATCCCGCTCATTATCCTTTTCGTCTTTCACTTTGCGACCATGGTCTATCCCACCGTCTGGTCCTTCTGGCTGCGCGAGGTCTTCGGATGGGAGGCCGCGTTGATCGGCCTCTCGCTTGCGGCTTACGGGGTTGGCGCGGCGCTGAGCCAAAGCGTTGTTCTGGGCTTTCTGGTCAAGCGCTTCGGAGACTACCGCACATTGTGGTTTGCGTTGATCTGCTGCTGTATCGCCTTGCTGGGATATGGCTTCACCAATGCGGCCTGGATGGTTTTCGCGATCATGGCTCTGGCCTGTCTTGGCGACATGACCATGCCCATTGCCACCGCCATGTCGGCCAATCTTGCCGATGAAGACCGGCAGGGGGTCGTTCAGGGGGTCATCGCCAGCATGGGATCGATCACCGCAGTGATCGCGCCCTTGGTGGTGACTTGGATCTTCCAGACCTTCACCACTGAGGGTGCGTCAATTCACTTCCCCGGCGCCCCCTATCTTTTTGGCCTCGCGCTCACCATTCTGGTTTTGCCGCTGGTCCCGCGATTGCGCGGGGTCGTATCGAAGAAGGGGGTATAGTCATGCATCTTTCCATTTCCGGCCCTGTCGGGATCGAGGATGGCGAGATCATCCTATTCTCGGACTATGAGCACGACGGGCCGATGTGGTCCGCGACCGGACCACGCGAGGCGCGCAAGCAGGTGATCTTCAAAGAGCCCTTCAGCGCCCCGCCTTCGGTCCGCGTTTGGCTTTCGATGCTGGATGTGTCCAATCAGGGAAATGTGCGGATGGACGTTCAGGCCGAAGCCGTTAATGAACAGGGCTTTGCCGCGGTATTCCGCACTTGGGGCGATACGCGCATCGCGCGGGTCAGGATCGGCTGGCAGGCCATCGGGGCGGCAAGCCACCCCGACAACTGGCAGGTTGATTAGGCGGAATACATGCCCTCATAGATCGGCGCGAGGGTCTCATGCTCGAAGAGCGAGGAGACAGAGGTGCCGTTCCAGATATTGAGGATCGCCTGCGCGAACATCGGCGCGGTCGGAACGATGCGGATGTTGGGGCAGTTTTTCACGCTGTCGTTGGCTTCGATCGAATCCGTGATCACCAGAGACTTCATAACCGAATTGGTGATCCGCTCGACCGCCGGGCCAGAGAGAACGCCGTGCGTGATATAGGAATGAACCTCGGTCGCGCCGTGCTCCATCAACACTTCGGCCGCTTTGCACAGGGTGCCGGCGGTATCGCAGATGTCGTCGACGATGATGCACTTCTTGCCCGAGACGTTGCCGATCACGGTCATCTCGGCGATCTCGCCAGGCTTTTCGCGGCGCTTGTCGACGATCGACAGCGGCGCGCCGATCCGTTTGGCCAGCTCGCGGGCGCGGGCCACGCCGCCCACGTCAGGAGAGACGACCATCACATCCTGCAGGCCGCCCTTGAAGTGGTGCATGATGTCGAGCGCAAAGATCGGCGAGGCATAGAGGTTATCCACCGGCATATCGAAGAAGCCCTGAATCTGGGCGGCGTGCAGGTCCATGGTGAGAACCCGCTCGATGCCGGATTCGGCGATCATATTGGCGACAAGCTTGGCGGTGATCGGCGTGCGGGCCTTGGTGCGGCGGTCCTGACGGGCATAGCCGAAATAAGGGATCACGGCGGTGATGCGGGCGGCAGACGAGCGGCGCAGCGCATCTGCGATGATCAACAGCTCCATCAGGTTGTCGTTCGCGGGGTTCGAGGTCGGCTGGATGATGAACATATCCTCGCCGCGGACATTCTCGTAGACCTCGACAAAGATCTCCTGATCGTTGAACCGCTCGACCCGCGCATCGACGAGCCCGACGTTCATTCCCCTGTGCATTGACATGCGGCGGGCAACGGCTTTGGCGAGCGGCTGGTTGGCGTTGCCGGAAATGAGCTTGGGCTCGGTCATCGTGGCCATGAGTATTGTCCCCAGACTGGCAGATCTGAATTACGCGATTCGTAGCGTTGACACCGCCTAGCACAGCACTACCGTTTGAGAAACTCGTTCAGCCGGATTTGGAG
>JAHEBR010000135.1 GCA_024642185.1 Marivivens sp.
GCGTTGTAAACCTCGCTGATCGGCATCTGAACCGGGGTCGCGCCAAGAGCGACGGCAACCTCGGCGGCGGTGGCGCCGGCAACACGGATCTTCAGGCCAGCCAGATCGGCGGGCGAGCGGATTTCCTTGTTGCGCATGATCATGATGTTCGGCTCAGAGGTCCACAGCGCGAGGGTCTTCACGCCCGGGAATTCGCCGGCGAGGTGATCGTTATAGGCGGCCAGAAGGCCGATGTAGCCCGGCACGCCATCGTCGATCGCGCCCGGAAGCTCGGCGATCATGGTCTTGCCAAACTGCGACGAGGTATAGCCCGGCAGGCCCCAGGCCACGTCGGCCACGCCCTGAAGGACGCGAACATACTGCTCGACCGGGCCCGCACCCAGCTCGCCGCCGTGATAGCCACGAACGGTCAGCGCACCGCCGGTGGCAGCCGAAACTTCGCTGTTCATCAGCTCGATGACCGAGGCGTTGATGGTGTGGAACGGCGGGGTGAAGTTGGCAAACTTCAGCTCCTCAGCAGCAACCGAGCTGCCGATGACAGCCGCAACCGCAGCCGCGACGAAAGAGAATTTCATTTTCATTCTGTGTTTCCTCCCAGTTGTTGACCCACCCCTTCCCGAAGCGGTGTCAATTGCGCGGGACGATAGCGAACCACCGTCCCGCGCCCTAATCATTTCTACGACCCAACTATTAGGTCTGGCTATACCTTATGACTTGGTCCGCCAGCTGTCGGCATAGTTTTCGCGGGCTTCACTGGCATAAGGCGTGGGCGACACGCGCACGCGGATCTGCGCCTGCTTGTGCTTTTCGGCCGAGGTCTTCTGGGTCGACTCAGGCTCGCCCCACACAAGCGTAAGCACGTCGCCAACCTGAACGTCAGCATCCACAACACCCAGCGAGAGCATGCAGCGTTCGTTGTAGGAATAGCCGTTGAACATCGACATACCCACCTGCTTGCCGTCGCGCAGGATGAGGTCGGCGCTCGAAGAGGCATAGTTGGGCTGCGGGAAGTCGATCCACTTGTAGTGATCCTCGCCCGGACGGAAGGCCGACGAGATCACGTTGACCACATCCTCGGCGTTCCATTCGAAGGTGACCTTCTTGCGGTTTTTTGCCCCACGCATCGCCTCGAGGGCGGCCTTGCCGATGAAGTCGTCCTTCTTCCAGCCGATATAGAAATCATAGCCGAGCTCGAAGGGGTTCACATAATAATCGGCGATGTTGTCGCTGACATAGCTGCCGCCGATCGAACCGGCCGCCTCGTAGGAATCCGCGCCAAGCCAATCGCGATAGTCCTTCATCATACCGTCGCCGGTATAGATGCCCGGCAGCGGCGAGGGGATCCAGCCCGACTCGAGCGTATTGGTCGAATAGGCGCGGCTGCCGACCTGACGCAGATCGACGCCGACGCTGCGGGCGGCTTCGAGGATCGTCGACTGGATGTAATCCTTGTCGGCATAGGGGCCCCAGATCTCGAGGCCCGGCGCGCCGGCCATGCCGTGGCGCAGCGCCTGAACGCGCTTGGAGCCGACGTTGATCCAGTCAACATGGAAGAACTTGATATCCGGAACCGGCCCGCCGTTGATCGCGGTAAAGATCTTGTCGGCCTCGGGGCCCTGGATCTGGAAGCGATAGTGGGTGCGATAGATCGCCTTGCCATCGGGGCGCGAGTTGGAGCGCGGATCGTGATGCAGACGCACCTTCCACGTGCCGACAGCGGCCTGAAACTTGACCCAGTTGGCGGTGGGCGCGCGGCCGACGAGCACGAATTTGTCTTCAAGCTCGCGGAAGATGATCATGTCGCCGATCACATGGCCGGCGGGCGTCACCGGCACGAAGTGCTTGGCGCGGTTGAGATCGAAGTTCGAGAAGCTGTTGATGCCGACATGGGAAAGAAACGCAACCGCATCGGGGCCTTCGACGATCAGCTCGTCCATGTGGTGGGTCTGGTCGAACAGAACCGCGCTGTCGCGCCAGGCGCGCTGTTCATCGCGCCAGTTGGTGTATTCCGGGGCAACAACCGGATAGACATACATCCCGATCTGCGAGTTCCGCAGCATTTGCACCGGGTTTGGGTGTTTGGCCATAACGTCAGAAAGGCTAGGCATCTTCAGGTCTCCTTGAGTGGTTTAGTTGGCCGTGACGAGCGCCAGACCGGGGACTTTGTCCGCCAGACTGGGATCGCCGCGCATGAGGTATTCGAGGTTTTCCCGCGCGAGCCGCGCGTGTTCGCGGGCAAGCGCTTCGGCGCGGGCCCCCTCGCGATCGCGGATCGCGGAAAAGAGTTCGCGGTGCTGGCGCTGGGCGCGTGTCAGCGATTCTTGGAAATCGGGAATGATTTCCTGCCCTTGCAGAAAGGCCGAAGGCGAGGCGAGCGGCAGGCGGGTCACACGCTCGACCTCGCGCTCGATGATCGGGCTCTTGGCCAGCCGCGACAGGATCTTGTGAAAGGCCTCGTTGTGCCGCACGTAGGCCGAGAAATCGAGGCCACCGGAGCGCGCGAGCGCAAGGTCGATCGCTTCAAGCTCGATCTCGGCCTGCGCCATGAGACGGGGATCGGCGCCCCGCTCGGCCGCCAAACGCGCGGCGGTGCCTTCGATCACGCCGCGAATCTCGATGGCGTCGATGATGTCGCGGACGCTAAAGCTTGCCACCTTGCAGCCGCCGGTGGCGATCCGCTCGAGAAGCCCCTCTTCGATCAGCCGCTCCATCGCCTGCCGCAGGGGGGTGCGGGAAATATCCAGCCGTTCGGCCAAGGTGGTTTCAGGAAGGCGGACATTCGATTCGAAGGCGCCGCCGAGAATCAGGGATCTCAGCTCCAGCAAAGCCTTCTCGAACTGGGACGAACGCCCCTTCACTTCCATAGATAGCCTCCCCATGCTGCGACATTTCCTCCCAATCGCAGCGCGGGCATGATTGCCTGTATACAATTTCGCGTCAATACTGCATTTAAGCTGGACACAGAGCAGCTATTTCGCAATTTCTGTATACCAATATCTCTGATACAGCTCCGACCACACTCACGGACAGGCCCGCGTGCAAGCGCGGGCCAATCAGAGAGCGGGGGAGATCGCATGACCACCACAGAGCTTGTTCTGGCCCTTCTCGCTGTCGGCGTTGGCGGTATCGTCAAAGGCGCAGTGGGCGCGGGCGCGCCTGTTGTCGCCATCCCGATCCTGTCGCTTCTCTTCAACGTGCCCTTCGCGGTCGCGGTGATGAGCTTTCCGAACCTGTGGTCCAACATCTTCCAAGGCTGGGCCAACCGCGCCCACCTTCTGCACCGCCGCTTTGTCCTGTCGCTGGCGATCAGCGGCGCGGCGGGGGCGATCGTCGGCACGCTCTTCCTCGCGTGGCTGCCCGAGCGCCCGCTCACTCTGATCCTCGCCGGGATCCTCGTCCTCTACCTCGGCTTCCGTTTCCTGCGGCCCGACTGGAAGATCTCGCAGGAAATGGCCGACCGCCTTGTGATCCCCGCAGGCGCCATCGGCGGCATCTTGCAGGGCGCGGCGGGGCTTTCTGCCCCTGTCTCGGTAACCTTCCTCAATGCGATGAAGCTCGAGCGGAAGACCTTTATCGCCACGATCTCGATCTTCTTCATCGCCATGTCCCTCGTTCAAGTGCCAACGCTGTGGAAAATGGGCATCATGGGCCATGACGAGTTTCGCCTGAGCCTGATGGCCCTCGTGCCCCTCTTGGGTGGGATGCCCATCGGCGCATGGGCCGCGCGCCATGTCTCGCGCGAGACCTTCGACAAGCTGATCCTCTCGCTTCTCACGCTCGTCGCGATCCGTCTGTTGTGGGTCGGAATCACTGGCGCCTAGGTGGCCTCGGCCGGCACCGCACCGCGCAGAAGATCGAGGAGGAGACGCTGCGCTCCGGTCGGCTCCCAGTTGCCCCTGAGAGTGAGCCCGATCGGCCTTGCCGGAAGATGCGTCGCGTAGTCGAGCGCGGCGACCAGCCCCTTCTCGATCTCGGCCCTCGCCTGCTGGCGCGAGATACAGCCCAAGTGATCGCTCATCCCCAGCATCTCGCGCATCAAAAGGATCGATCCGCTTTCAAGGATGCTTGCGGGCGCGGCCATCCCCGCTTCGGCAAAGAGGGCCTCGAACTGCTGGCGGGTCGGCGTGCCTTTCTGCGGGACGATCCACGGATAGCGCGCCAGATCCTCAAGGGTCAGATCGTGCCGCCCGACAAGCGGATGATCCCGCCCTGCCAAAAGGGCGAGGCGGTCGTCGAACAGCACTTCCTGCACCACATCGCCAATCGGCGCGGGATCGCGAAGCGCGCCGACCAGAAGATCGATCTCGCCGCGCCTTAGGCCGGAGAGGAGAAGCTCGTAGGGCCCGTCGACAACCCTGACTTTCAGGAGCGGGCGGAGCGCCCGAAACCGCGCCAAAGCCTGCGGCAGGAGGACCGAACGCGACAGTGGCATGGCGCCGATGACGATCTGGCCGACTTCGCGTCCCTCGAATTCGGCAAGGTCTGCCTCGGCCTGATCGAATTCATAAAGCGCCAGCCGCGCCGCCTGCGCCAGCGCCTGACAGGCGCGGGTGGGCACGATGCCGTAGGACGCCCGCTCGAAAAGCTTGCGCCCCGCCTCTTCCTCGATCTGGGTGATGGCGCGGTGCACAGTCGGCTGGGCAAGGCCAAGCTGGCGGGCGGCGAGGGTAAAGTTCTCGGCCTCGCGCACGGCGATCAGCGCCTGAAGCTGCGCGTGGCTGACCGTGAGGCGCAGCCGCGGCGAGATATCCGTCAGCGCCGGATCGAGACGCTCGAAGGCCCGCCGGAAGCGCGCCGCCAGAACCTCGCCGCGCGGCGTCAGGAAAAAGCCGTTGCGCGTCCGCTCGAAGATCGCGCCTCCCACCTCGCGTTCGATCTTGCTGATCGCCTGTGTCACCGCCGGTTGCGAGACGTAGCAGGCCTCCGACGCCCGCGTCAGCGAGCCCAAATCGGCCACCGCAAGGATCAATCGGAAATGGCGAAGGTTGCGCGAGATCATAGCTGGCCGAGCACCCTGTCGGCGCGGGCGCTCAGATCGTCCTCGCCGCCTTCAAGCCCCAACGCGCCGATGGCCGCCTGCCAGCTCTCGGTCGCCCGCGCCATCCGCGCGGGCAGGCCCAGCGCCTCGACCGTCGCGACCACTTCGGCCATTTCGGCGGCACGGCGGGTGCCGTGCACCATCATCCGCTCGAGGTTGTAGGCGCCGCGCTTTGCCCAGTCGATGCCGGGATCAGAGGCTTGAAGGGAGCCAATCACCGCCTCCTCGACCCCCGCCTTTCGGGCGGCGAGAAAACATTCGGCGGTCAGCGCCTCAAACCCCTAGATCATCACCGAGCGCAGCATCTTGACCGCCGACGCCCCGCCGATCCCGCCGCTCACGACCGTGGGGCGCATGTCGAGGCCCTTCAGGATCGCCACGGCCCGCTCCGCATGGGGGCCGGAAACCAGAAGCGGGACGTGGTGCTTCTTGGGATGCACCGGCGCCATCACCGCCACATCGACATAGACGCCCCCTGCCCCTTCGATCGCGGCGGCGGCGGCGCGTTTGGTGTCGGGCGAGCAGGAATTGCAATCGAGCCAGACGAGACCTTTGGGCAAGACCTCCGCCGCCTGACGCGCAGCTACCAGCGCCTGATCGGCTGTGACCAATGAGAAGGCCACGGTTGCGCCTTCAAGCGCCTCGGCAAGGCTTCCCGCCCCGGCCACGCCATGCGCCGCATAGCGATCTTTCATGGCCAGCGCGGCCGCCGGAGCGAGTGTCTTGATGTCGAAGGCGCGCAGGCCAGCGGGCGCATCAGCGCCCCAACCTGCGCGAAACGCCATAGCCGCTTCGCCAAAACCTACAAAAGCAATGCTCTCTGCCGCCATGTCCTGCGCCTCCCCGCTGGGTCGATCCGAGCAGGAACCGCCACCACGCGCCGCCGACTATAGCCAAACATTATGCCGCTTGGGAACCTTCTGATTTGTCGCGCGGGGGCCTCCACGAGCATAGTTGGGGCGCCCAACGTTTCAGGAGAGCCCCATGTCGTCCGCCAAGACCGCCCTTGTCATCAGTGCCCATGCGGCCGACTTCGTCTGGCGTTGCGGCGGTGCG
>JAHEBR010000136.1 GCA_024642185.1 Marivivens sp.
CATGGGGTGCTCCTTTCACTCAAATATCGGTGTCTTTCGCCAAAAGTTCCTTGGCGATTACTCGGGCGATCGGGGCGGCTTCGGCGGCGGTCATGCCGGGCTGAAGGCGCGGATCGTAGAGGATGTGCAGCATAAGCTCGTCCTGCGTCGTCAGAAGGCCAAACTCTTCGTCGTCGTTGAAGATCGAGGGCCGCGCGCGCGGGCTGTCGTTGGCAAGGCCCATGCCTTGGGCCAACTCTTCGTGAATGCACGACAGGCGCAAAAGGTCGGGGTGTTCGCCGCGAATGAGGGCCACGGCCTTGTCATAGCGCACGCCGTCCGCGCCAAAGGTGCCGATGACGATGCACAACTGGTCTTTCGGCAGGTCGATCACGGCGCGGATCGCACCCTCGTCGATCCCCGGCAGAATCTCGCGCAGGCGCGCTTCAAAGCCTTGCCGGTCCAATTCGTTGAGGACCAGAACCACATAGTTGGGGCTATAGCCGCTTTGCCGGATCGGCACGCCGGTCAGGGCCGAAAGGCGCTCCGCATAGCCTTCGATGGCCGCGAAATCCGCTCGGCGTTGGGCGCGGGGGACGCTCGCCCCGAACTCGACCGACATCCGGATCGGCTGTTCCCAGCGGCGCAGGCGCGAGATGGTGGCTTGCGCGCGCAGGGTGCCGCCGTGGGCCACATATTCATCGAAGAGGGCAATGCGGACAAAGTTTTGCGCCAGCATCCGGTCGGTGAAGGGCGTATCCGGCCCGCCGCCATCGGTGCGGATCAGGCCTTGGGCCAAGAGCCGGTCCTGCAAGCGCTGGTAATAGGCGGCGAGAACGGCGCTTTCGGCCGATAGGACCGGCTCGGGCTCGGGCACAGGGGCGCTTGCGGGCGTGATTTGGCAAGCGGCAAGGAAGGCCGCCGCCGCCAGTGCCGCGAAGGGTCTGGAGTGATGCCCCCAAGCCGCCATTATTCGCCTGTGGCCGTCCCGATATTATCGCCGGTGCCGGTCGCTCGGGCTTTGGCAGAGGCCAGCGTATCGCGCAGATCGGCCTCGAGCTTCTTGAGGTCTTCCTCGGCGGCGGCGCGTTTGCGCTTGCCCTCGTCGGCGATGGAAAGGCTTTCGTTGATCGTCTCGATCAGGTTGGCGTTGGCCGATTTGATCGCCTCGATATCGAAAACGCCGCGCTCCATCTCGGTGCGGATCGCCTTGTTGGCCATACGCAGGTTCTCGGCGTTGGATTTCAAAAGCTCGTTGGTGAGGTCATTGGCCTCGCGCACAGCACCCGCCGCCTCGGCGCTGCGCTGGATGGTGACGGCCTGCGCCAGCTGCGTTTCCCAAAGCGGAACCGTATTGACGAGGGTCGAGTTGATCTTGGTGACCAGCGATTTGTCGTTTTCCTGCACCAGCCGGATCGACGGCAGCGACTGCATCGTGACTTGGCGGGTCAGTTTAAGGTCATGCACCCGCCGCTCGAGATCATCCCGCGCGGCGCGCAGATCGCGCAGCTCCTGCGCCTCCATCACCGCCTTGTCGTCCTTGGCCTTGGCGACCTTGGCCTCCTTGGCGGGGATCGTCTTGCCGTCCAGCTCTGCCAGCTTGGCCTCGCCGGCGGCGATATAGAGCGCCAGCTCGTCATAGAAGGCGAGGGTCTTGTCGTAGAGCTGATCGAGGCTCTCGATATCCTTCAAAAGCACGTGCTCGTGGCGCAGAAGATCGTCGGTGACCTTGTCGATCTGGGTCTGCACCGTCTCGTAGCGGGCCACGAATTTCGCCATCGGCGCGGCGCTGCCGGTGAGGCGCTCCCACCAGCTGCGCTTGCGGCGCACGTCAAGCTCGCTCACCGAGAAACCGCGGATCGTGGTGACAATCTCGCGCAAGCTGTCGCCCGCGGGGCCCACATCCTTGTTGCGCACGCCCTGCAACATCGACTGGCTGATCTCCTGAAGGCCCGACTGCGCCCGCGAGCCGAAGCCGACGATCGAGCCGGTATTGTCCATGTCGATCTCGGCCATGCGCTTCTTGATTTCCGCGCCGGTCGTCTTGTCGGCCGTCTCGAGCGGCACCAGCGCGGTCACCGGCTCGGGCAGGATCGCCTGCGTTACTTTTTCAACCTCGGCCAGAGCGGCCTGCGCCTTCTTGCGAACATCATCCGACATGGGAATTCCTCCTGAAAATTACTCGGGCCGAACGCCCTCGCGCTGCAAACGATCGCGCAGCACCTTGATTTCGATATCCATATCCGTCCGGTCATCGAGCAGCATATGGCTTGTTTGTGCCGCGAACTGGGCCTCGAGATCGCCCAGAAGCGTCTCATAGGCCGCCCGCGCCGCCTCGTCGCGGCTGTGGCGGTAGAAATCGGCAAACTTGACCGAGGCGTCGCGGGCGCCGATCAGATAGACGCTGAGATACTTGCGCGCGCCGGTCAGATCGCGCGGGTCTTCCTCGACCTTGCGGATGAGCCGCCGCACCGAGGCCACGAAACCCGCGACGCGGGTATCGAGCCGCCGATCCTTCAAGGCGGCGATATGGTCGGTCATAGCGGTGAGATAGTCCTCGGCCTCGTCCACCACCCGCGCCACGCGGTCCTGCTGGAAGAGGTCGACCCCCTCGAGCCGCTTGTCGGCAAGGGGGTCGATGCCAAAGGCGGCAAGGTGCAGAACAGCGGTCGCCAACCCGTAGAGCGACGCGCCGACCACCTCGACACCGCTTGCCGAGGCGGCAAGGCCGATGCCGATGCCGGCCAGTGCGGCGGCAAAGATCTTGCGCGGAAAGGCGGGGCGGCGGGCGACCTTGCGGTTGTGATAGGCGGCTTCGGCCCGCAGCCCCTCGCGCAGGAGCCAAGCGCCGAGCGTCAGGGTCCCGCCCGCTGCGATCGAGGTGACAAGCCGTTCGGGCCCCGCGCCGAGATGGGCAAGCACCACCAGCACCGGCGGCACGAACATCAGGTTCGACCGGAAGCCGGCGGCATCCACGCGCCGCCCCTCGTTGTGCTCAAGCCCCGGCCCCTTGCCCGCACCCGGGCTATAGCGGCCCTGATAGCGCTCGGCCATCAGGCGGCTCCGATCCAGCCGATTGTGATGCCAAGCATCAGGATCATCAGGAGAATGAAGGAAACGGATTTGAGAACGGTCGGCATCGGCGCCCCTTTGGCAACAGGTGGCAGATCGCCCACGGCCCTGGTCAGCGTCGCAAGCGACGACAGGGCGATGGCGACCGCCGCAATAAGAAAAAGAAACAGGATCAGACGCGTCATTGGCCCGGCTCCATTAATACATACAAAAGATATGTAAACGCTCACGAAAATGCGAGGGTTCGATCGCGGTTTTTTGCAGGCCCGATGTGCGGGCCGCCCCTAGCCGCGCGGCGGGCGCTGGGGCTTCCGGTCGGGCTTGGGGTCGGCGGTCTTGGGGCCGGGCTTGCGCTGCCTTTGCGGCTTGAGGCGCGCGGTCTGCTCGCCCGCGCCATCTAGGCCCAACTGCTCGCGCAGCACGCGGCGCTTGATCTCTTCGACCTCGCCCGCCTTCAGCTTGCCCAGCTGGAACGGGCCATAGGAGACGCGGATAAGGCGCGTCACCACAGCCCCCACCGCTTCCATCGCGCGGCGGATCTCGCGGTTCTTGCCTTCGCGAAGGCTGATCGTGAGCCAGGTGTTCGAGCCTTGCTCGCGGTCGAAAGTGACCTGCATCGGCTGGTATCTCACACCCTCGACCTCGATGCCCGACCGCAGCTTGTCGAGCGCGGAATCGCCGATCGGGCCATAGACCCGCACGCGATAGCGGCGCAGCCAGCCGGTCGAGGGCAGTTCGAGCTTGCGTTTCAACTCACCATCGTTGGTCAGAAGGAGAAGCCCCTCGGAGGTCAGGTCGAGCCGCCCCACCGCCATCACACGCGGCATATCGGGGGGGAGGCTGTCGAAGACGGTCTCGCGGTCTTTCTCGTCGCGGGTCGTGGTCACAAGGCCCGAGGGCTTGTGATAGAGCCAAAGCCGCGCCGGTTCCGGTTCGGAGATCTGCTTGCCGTCAACGACGATCCGGTCTTTCTCGGTCACGTTGAGCGCGGGGCTCACGATCACCTTGCCGTTCACGCTGACGCGCCCCTCGGCGATCATGCGCTCGGCGTCGCGGCGCGAGGCGATGCCCGCGCGGGAAAGGACTTTGGCGATACGCTCGCCGATTTTTGGTGTCTCGGTCATGGCTTCCGCCTACGCTCTGGCGCGGCGCGAAGCAAGGGGCTTGCCCGCGCGGGCGCGAGCGGGGAGAAAGGGCCATGACATTTCGCAGTTTCATGGATCAGGCGCTCGAAGAGGCGCGGGCGGCGGCCGGGCGGGGCGAGGTGCCCGTGGGCGCGGTGATCGTCGCGCCCTCGGGCGAGGTCGTGGCGCGGGCGGGCAACCGGACCCGCGAGATGAACGACCCCACGGCGCATGCCGAAATCCTCGCCATCCGCGCGGCCTGTGCCGCCTTGGGTGACGAGCGGCTCATGGGCCACGATCTCTACGTCACGCTCGAGCCTTGCCCGATGTGCGCCGCCGCGATTTCCTTCGCCCGCATCGGCCGCCTCTATTTTGGGGCCTCCGATCCAAAGTCGGGCGGCGTCCTACAAGGCCCACGGGTTTTTGATCAGGCTCAATGTCATCACAAGCCCGAGGTCTATGATGGATTGCAGGAGCGCGATGCAGAGGCGCTCTTGAAGTCATTCTTCCAAGAGAGGCGCGGGCCTCAGTCCTAGGGGTGAACCATGGCAAATCGCGAAGACCTTGCAGAATTTGTGAAAGAGGCTCTGGCCGCAGGCCACAGCCGCAGCAAGATCGAGGCCGAATTGACCGGCGCGGGCTGGTCGGGCGGAGAGGTGCGCGAGGCGCTCGGGGCCTATGCCGACACCGGCTTTCTGCCGCCGGTGCCAAGGCCCCGCCGGATCGTTTCGGCGCGGGATTTCCTCGTCTATGCGCTGATCTTCGGCTCGCTCCTGATGTTTGCCTTCGCGCTCGGGGGCATGATCTTCATAGGCATCGACCTCGCCTTCGGTGAGATCGACGTCGATATGTATGACACGATCACCAAGGCCGAAGCGATCGAGAATGCCAATCGCGGGATGCGCGAGTTTCTCGCGGCGGTGATCGTCGCGGGCCCCGTATATTTCTGGATGTCCTTCCGCGAGTTGCGCCGCCGCCGGGCCGATCCGGGCGTGGCGCGGTCGGCCATCCGCAAGTGGCTTACCTCGGTCGCCATGCTCGTCGCTGCCGGTGTTCTGGCGGGCGATCTCGTCTCGGCGCTGGGCGGGCTTCTGAACGGCGAGGCTTCCGCCGCCTTCATCCTAAAATGCGCGACCGTGGCGGTGATCTCGGGCGGCGTGCTCCTCGTCTACATCCGCGATTTCCGCAACGACGGCGCCTAGATCACGATCGGCTCGAGCACCTGAGGCTCGATCACATCAACCCCCGGAAGGCCGGCGCGCAGGGCGTCGGCCTTTTGCTCGAGAAGCGGGAAGGTGCGATAGTGGCAGGGGATCACGGTCTTGAAGTTGAAATACTTATTCGCCGCAAAGGCCGCCCGTTTCATATCCATGGTGAAATGTCCGCCTGCGGCGAGGATGCCGATGTCGGGGTTATGCAACTCACCCATCCAGCCCATGTCGGCCATGATGTCGGTATCGCCCGAGACATAGATCGTATGGCCTTCGCCCGCGATCATGAAGCCTGCCTCGGCGCCTGCATAGACCGGCCCGTGCGGCCCCGGCATGGACGAGGAATGCACCGCGTTGACCATCGTCACCGCGACCTTGCCGAGCCGGATCGTCCCGCCCTTGTTGAAGCCGGTCACAGGGACCCCGTGCTTCTCGGCCCAGTGGCTCATCAGGTCGTAAATGCCGCAGACCGGCACGCCGAGATCGGCGGCAAGCGCGGGCACCTCGGAGGCATGGTCGCCGTGGCCGTGGGTGACGAGGATCGCGGTCGCGCCGGTGGTCGCCTCTGCCTCGCGCTCTTCGGGGAAGAGGGGGTTGCCGCTCAGCCAAGGGTCGATCAGCAAGACCTGATCCTCGATCTCGATGCGGAAGCTTGCGTGTCCAAGCCAGGTGATTTTCATGCCGTCCT
>JAHEBR010000137.1 GCA_024642185.1 Marivivens sp.
CGCGCAGTGCGCTCAGCAAGGTTTCGATGTTCCACTTCTTGTTCACCGGCACCAGCACATCGCGCACCGCATCGGTGGTGGCGTGGAACGACACGGCGAGAAGGCAGCCAATCTCGTTCGCCGTCCGGGCGATCTCGGGGACAACGCCCGAAGTCGACAGCGTGATCCGGCGGCGTCCAAGGGCGATGCCTTCACCATCCATCGCGATCTTCATCGCGTCGCGGACGTTTTCGAAATTGTAGAGCGGCTCACCCATGCCCATCAGCACGATGTTCGACAAAAGCCGCGTCTCGTCCTTCGGCGCGCCCGGCACCGGCCATTCGCCAAGGTCGTCGCGGGCCAGCATCACCTGACCGATGATCTCCGACGCGGTAAGGTTACGGACAAGCTTTTGCGTGCCGGTGTGGCAGAACGAACAGGTGAGCGTGCAACCGACCTGCGACGAGATGCACAGCGTGCCGCGATCCTCTTCGGGGATATAGACGATCTCGACCTCGTGGCCGCCGGCGATCCGCACGAGATATTTGCGGGTGCCATCGGCCGAGACCTGCTTGGTCACCACCTCGGGCAACTCGATCACGAAGTTCTCGGCCAGAAGCTTGCGATAGTCTTTCGCCAGATTGGTCATCTGTTCGAAATCACGCACGCCCCAGTGATAGACCCACTGCCAAAGCTGATTGGTCCGCATCTTGGCCTGCTTTTCCGGCGTGCCAGCGGCGATCAGTGCCTCGCGCATCGCCTCGCGGGTCATGCCGACGAGGTTCTTGGCCCCCTCCGGCGCTTTGCGCGGAATGGTCAGAACGTCTTGCGTGATCGGGGCGGTGGCGGTCATGGCGGGCTCGATTCTAGGATCAGACCGGCCACATATAGGAATTCGGGCCGGTTTCAAAAGGAATCCGACCCGAATAAGCGCTACTTGCAGCGGTTCTCAGCTTCGCCCACCGCAGCGGTAAAGCCGCTGAGCGAGAACTTATCGGTGGTGACGGTGCCGCGCCCCGAACGGGCGACGAGCGTGGCCGAAGCACCTTTCTTCATCGCCCCGACGATGGCGGCATCATCCTCGGGCTTGGCAGCCCAAGCCCATTCGCCTTCGGTGAACAGCGAAAACTTGGTCCCGTCGACATCGAGGTCGACTGTGGACCCACCTGCGAAGGGATAGCCGCCGGTGAAAGCAAGTTGGCTACTGATGCCTTCTCCGGGCCGGAAGAAGACGAAGAACAGGATATCTCCGCGATTGACCGAGACGACATTGCCGTCACGCGTATTGACCGTCTCTTTCGGCGCCGAGACCGCCCAGCATTCCTTGGGACTACTCTCGACAAAAACGCTCCAGTCCGAATTGGCCTGAACACGGTTCGACGATTCCTGAGCCACGACTGCGCCTGACCAGCCCAAAGCGACACCAAGTGCCACCACGCCCGTTACGATAAATTTCATATGACAGCCTCCAGCTGTGCTTGCCTCTTTCGCCCTGGGCCGCGATGCATTCTTCGGCATCTTTTGACTGGCAGGGCGGGTTTCAACCCGATACCGCTAGAGATAACAAGAAACCGACCCTTTGGAAAAGCCCCAATGGGCCACAAACCTGCGCGGAATACCGCCAAAGCAAGGAACCCCCAACGAATGACCGGCGCTGTTGAACTTGTCGAAACCTGGCGTGGCGATCTTCTGGAAAGCGTGCATCAGGGCCACGCGGTGATCGTCGGCGCCGATGGCGGGATCCTCGAGGCCTGGGGCGCGCCGGAAACGATCATCTTTCCGCGCTCGTCCTCGAAGATGCTGCAGGCGATCCCGCTCATCGAAAGCGGCGCGGCGGATGCCTTTGGCCTGACCTCGAGCCAGCTCGCGCTGGCCTGCGCCAGCCATCAGGGCGCGAAGCTTCATGTGACCCACGTCAACCGCTGGCTCAAGGATCTGGGCCTCAGCGACGATGCCCTGCGCTGCGGCCCCGAACCGTCGCGCGATGCCGCCTATCGCGACGAGATGATCTGCTCGGGCGATCCGGCTTGTCAGGTCCACAATAACTGCTCGGGCAAGCACACGGGCTTTCTGACGCTTAACAAGCATATCGGTGGCGATGCGGAATATGTCGATCCGGCGCACCCCATCCAGATGATGGTGCGTGAGGCCACCGAAGGCCTGACCGGAGAAGCGAGCGCCGGTTATGGCATCGACGGCTGCTCGGCCCCCAACTTCGCGATGAGCCTGCACGGCCTCGGCCGCGCGATGGCATTCTATGCCACCGCCCATGAGCGCAGCGATGTGCGCTCCAAAGCCGCCGCACGGCTGACTGATGCAATGCGAAAGCACCCCGAACTGGTCGCTGGCGAAGGCCGCGCCTGCACCGAGCTTATGCGCGCGATGGATGGCCGCGTGACGATCAAGACCGGTGCCGAAGGCGTTTTCATCGCTATCGTCCCCGAAAAGAAGATCGGTATCGCGCTGAAGATCGCCGATGGCGCAACCCGCGCGAGCGAATGTGTCATGGCTTCTCTTCTGGTGCGCGTGGGCGTCCTTGATCCCAACCACCCCGCCGCCCGCGCCCGCATCCACGCGCCGATCCACAACCGGCGCGGCATCCATGCGGCGGGGGTCAGGCCGGCGGCGGCGCTGGCCTAGGCGGCAAACTCCGTCCGCGCGTAGCCCTGAATATAAAGGAGCGCGGTCAGATCGCCGTGGTTGATGCGGATATCGCACTGGGCCTGAACCGAGGGCTTGGCGTGCAGCGCCACGCCGGTTCCGGCAAGGCCCAGCATCCCGAGATCGTTCGCGCCATCGCCCACCGCCAGAACGTCTGACGCCGCAAGGCCGAGCCGCGCGGCGATCTCGCGAAGCGCCTGCACCTTGGCCTCGCGCCCGAGGATCGGCATGGCGACCCTGCCGGTGAGTTGCCCCGCCTCGACCAGAAGCGTATTGGCGCGGTTCTCGTCAAAGCCGAGCGACGCGGCGACCCTGCCTGTAAACGCGGTGAACCCGCCCGAGACGAGTGCTGCATAGGCTCCGCCTGCCCGCATCGTCGCCACCAGCGCCTTGCCGCCGGGCATGAAGGTGATCCGGCTTTCCAGAACCCGGTCAATCACGGCTTCGGGCAGGCCCCCAAGCAATCCGACCCGCTCTTTCAGCGCCGCCTCGAAATCCAACTCGCCATTCATCGCCCGCGCGGTGATCGCCGCCACGCGTTCACCCACGCCCGCTTCGGCGGCCAGTTCGTCGATGCATTCCTGCTCGATCATCGTGCTGTCCATGTCTGCGAGCAGCATCTTCTTGCGGCGGCCCGCCTGAGGCTGGATCACCAGATCGACACCCTGCCCTTGCAGGCTCTCCCACACATCCCAGCGGTTGCCCGGCATCTGCGGCACGGCAAACTCCGCCGCCTCGCCCGCCGCGAGCCACTGCGCCCCGCCGCCGCCCCAAGCATTGCGAAGCGACTCAACGAGTGGCGCTTCGAGCGTGGGCTTGGCAGGATTGGTCAGAAGGGTGACGGCGAACATGGCGGCTCCGGTCTTGGCTTCTTGGGCCTAATGCCTGATCAGCGCTGCGATTCCAAGCGGGCGGCGCGGTGCAAAGTTTCCGATCGTAGCCATTCGCGGTCGCATTCGATGCGAAAACAGCCGCTCTTGCGTCATTTTGGCCATTGTGGCCCGCCCCGCCCCCCGATATCCCCATCCGTGGGACACCCCTCCCCAACGAGGGGCATATATCTGTGAGGATATCAGAAATGGCACTGACCAAACCGGCATCGCGGCCGGTCAATCCGCGGTTCTCATCCGGCCCCTGCGCCAAACCCCCCACATGGACGCTCGAAGCCTTGGCAGACGCGCCGCTTGGCCGCTCGCATCGCGCCGGCGTTGGCAAGGCCAAGCTCAAAGAGGCGATCGACCTGACGGCCGAGATCCTCGGCATCCCCGCCAATTACCGTGTCGGCATCGTTCCGGCCTCGGATACCGGCGCTGTCGAGATGGCGCTCTGGTCGCTTCTGGGCGAACGCCCCGTCGAGATCGCCGCCTGGGAAAGCTTTGGCGCGGGTTGGGCGACCGATGTGGTCAAGCAACTCAAGATCTCCGCCACGGTCCACACCGCGGACTATGGCAAGATCGTCGATCTCTCGACGCTCGATTATGACAACGACGTTGTCTTCACATGGAATGGCACGACCTCGGGCGTGCGCGTCGTCTCGGGCGAGGTGATCCCCGCGGATCGCAAGGGCCTGACCATTTGCGACGCGACGAGCGCCGCCTTCGCGCAGGATCTGCCCTGGGACAAGCTCGATGTCGTCACCTTCTCGTGGCAGAAGGTCATGGGCGGCGAGGCTGCGCACGGGATGCTGGTGCTCAGCCCCCGCGCGGTCGAGCGGCTGGAAAGCTATACCCCCGCATGGCCCCTGCCCAAGATCTTCCGCATGACCTCGAAGGGCAAGCTGATCGAGGGCATCTTTCAGGGCGAGACGATCAACACGCCGTCGATGCTGGCGGTCGAGGATTATCTCTTCGCTCTGAAATGGGGCAAGTCCATCGGCGGCCTCGATGCGCTGAGGCACCGCGCCGATGCCAATGCCCGTGCGATCTGGAATTTCTGCGCCAGCCGCGACTGGATCGACAACCTTGCCGAAGACAAGGCGACGCGGTCGAACACCAGCGTGTGCCTCAAGTTCACCGATCCGCGCATCACCGATGGCGCAGCCTTCGCCAAGGCCGTGGCCAAGCGGCTCGAGGCCGAGAAGATCGCGCTCGATATCGGCGGCTATCGCGATGCCCCCGCGGGCCTTCGCGTCTGGTGCGGGGCGACGGTCGAGACCTCGGACATCGAGGCGATGCTGCCCTGGCTCGAATGGGCCTACCAGACCGAGATCGAAGCGCTGCTGCAAGCGGCCTGAGGGTTTGGCGGGGTGAACCCCGCCCTACCCGATCCGAACCCTATTCATCCCACGTAGGGCGGGGCTCGCCCCGCCACCCCAATGAAGGACCAAACCATGGCCCCCAAAGTTCTCATCTCCGACGCCCTTTCGGATGCCGCCGTCCAGATCTTCCGCGACCGCGGGATCGAGGTCGATTTCCAGCCCGCCCTTGGCAAGGACAAGGACGCGCTTCTCGCCATCATCGACCAGTATGACGGCCTCGCCATCCGCTCGGCCACCAAGGCCACCGAGAAGCTGATCGAAAGGGCCACCAACCTGCGGGTGATCGGCCGTGCCGGCATCGGGGTCGACAACGTCGATATCCCCGCCGCCTCGAAGAAGGGCATCATCGTGATGAACACGCCCTTCGGCAACTCGATCACCACCGCCGAACACGCCATCGCCATGATGATGGCCGTGGCCCGCCAGATCCCCGAGGCCAGCACCTCGACCCATGCCGGCAAATGGGAGAAATCGCGCTTCATGGGTGTCGAGCTGACCGGCAAGACCCTCGGCGTGATCGGCGCGGGCAACATCGGCGCGATCGTCTGCGACCGCGCCCGCGGCCTCAAGATGAAGGTGGTCGCCTATGATCCCTTCCTCTCGGAAGAGCGCGCGACCGATATCGGCGTCGAGAAGGTCGAGCTGGAAGACCTCCTCCACCGCGCCGATTTCATCACGCTCCACGTCCCGCTGACCGACCAGACCCGCAACATCCTTTCGGCGGAAAACATCGCCAAGCTCAAGAAGGGTGTCCGCATCGTCAACTGCGCCCGCGGCGGCTTGGTCGACGAGGCGGCACTGGCCGAAGCCCTCAAGTCCGGCCATGTCGCCGGCGCGGCCTTCGACGTCTTCGCCGTCGAACCGGCCACCGACAGCCCGCTCTTCAACCTGCCCAACGTGGTCGTCACCCCGCACCTTGGCGCCGCCACGACCGAAGCACAGGAAAACGTGGCGCTGCAAGTGGCCGAGCAGATGGCCGACTACCTCCTGACCGGCGCTGTCACCAACGCGATCAACATGCCCTCGATCAGCGCAGAAGAGGCCAAGGTCATGGGCCCGTGGGTCAAGCTTTCGGGCCACCTCGGCAATTTCATCGGCCAGATGACCGACGAGCCGATCACCGCGATCAACATACTCTATGATGGCGTTGTCTCGTCGATGA
>JAHEBR010000138.1 GCA_024642185.1 Marivivens sp.
TCCTCTCAGATTTATCTGCCGAATGAATTTCTCGTACGGGTCTATCATAGTCTTCCGAGGAGCGCAGGCGTCGGCCACGCATCCGCCGGAAGCCCAAGCCGCTTTTGCTCCATCTGCACCGCCTCGCGGGTTTTCTCGCCGAGGATCCCGTCGATATCGCCCACGTCATAGCCCTTTGCGGCCAGCTTGCGCTGGAGGTCCAGCATCTGCTCGCCCGTCAGCCCCTCGTCTGCCGCGCCCGCGTCATAGATCGGTGCGCCCATGATGCGGGTGGCGAAATAGGCGGCGGTGGTGACGTAGGTCAGGCTCTGGTTCCATTCGAAATAGACGCGGAAATTGTCGTAGACGAGGAAGGCCGGCCCCTTGTGGCCGACCGGCAAGAGGACGGAGGCCCCAAGTCCCGCAGGGCCAAGATCGCCAGAGCGGGCGCGGACGCCGAGCCGCTCCCAATCGCGCACCGATTTGGTGTGGTTGATGCCGGTCTCCGACCAGTCGAGGCCCGCGGGCGCGGTGATCTGCGTCATCCACGGTTGGTTCGCCTGCCAGCCGAGGTCGGCCAGCATCGAGCCCGCCGAGAGGAGCGCATCGGGGGCCGAGGTCTTGACCGTGACGTGCCCGTCGCCATCGCCATCGCGGCCGTTGTCGCGGATGTCTTTGGGCAGCATCTGCACCTGCCCGATCTCGCCGGCCCAAGCGCCGGTGGTGGTCTGCGGGTCGAAATCGCCATGCATCGAGAGGTCGATCGCGGCGAAGACCTGCGGGCGAAAGATCTCGGGGCGGCGGCAATCATGCGCGAGTGTCACCAGCGCGTTGCGCGTGTTGAAATCGCCCTGCACCTGTCCGAAATCCGTCTCGAAGGCCCAGAAGGCGAGCAGGACACCGCGCGGGATGCCATAGTCGCGCTCGATCTGGCGGAAGGTCGCGTCATAGCGCTGGGAATTGCGGGCGGCGTTGTCGATCCGGTTTTGCGAGATGAGCGAGCGTGAGAAGGTGATGAAATCCTTCTGGAAAATCCCCTGCCGCCGGTCGGCGCGCAGCACCGCTTCATCCTGCTGCACTCCACGGAAGAAGGCCTCGACCGCCCCCGAGGGATAGCCCATGGCGCGGGCCTCGGCTTTCAGGTCGTCGACAAAGTTACCGAAACTCCCGCCACAGCTTTGCGCCTCGGCGCTGGTGGCGGCGATCAGGGTCAGAACGGCGAAAATACTGCGCATGGCCTCTCCGGGGTTTTGCCCGGAGCCTAGCCTCAGATGAGAGCCGCGCCAAGCGCCAGCGCGAGGATCACGCCCCAAGCCCGCCAGAGATGCTCGATCGCCTCGTCGATCTCGTCGGCGCCGATCTCTTTCTGCCCCTCGGGATTGACGAAGGGGAAATCGCGCACCTCGCCGTCATAGCTGCGCGGGCCGGCAAGCGCGATGCCAAGGCCCCGCGACAGCGCCGCCTCGGGCCAGCCGGCGTTGGGCGATTTGTGCTTGCGGGCGTCGGCGGCAATATCGCCCCAGCTTCCGCGGAAGCCGCCGACCGCCCAGAGGATCAAGGCCGTGGCGCGTGCGGGGATCAGGTTGAGAAGGTCGTCAAGCCGGGCCGAGGCCCAGCCGAACTCGGCGTATTTCTCGGTGCGATAGCCGATCATGCTGTCGGCGGTGTTGATGAATTTGTAGAGGAGGAGCCCCGGCAGCCCGCCGATCAGGAACCAGAAGGCAGGGGCGATCACCCCGTCGCTGAGGTTCTCGGCAGCACTTTCGATGGCGCTGCGGGCGATGGCGGGGGGCTCCATGTCTGCGGTGTCGCGGCTGACGATCTTGGCGACCGCCAGACGCGCATCGCCGGTCGAGATGCGCAGGGCATTGGCCACATCCTGCACATGGGCGACCAAGGACCGCTGCGCCAAGAGGATCGCACCGACGACAATCTCGCCCGGCGCGCCAAGCATTCCGGCCACGGTATTGCCGATGGCCGAAGCCACGAGGACCATGATGACAACGGCGATGATCCCGCGCCGTTTGCGGTTCGGCCCTTCGTTCAACTCGCGGTCCAAGAACGCCACGAGCCGCCCCATCAGAACGGCGGGATGCGGGATCCGGTCCCAGAGCCATTTCGGCTCGCCAAGAATCGCGTCGAGGATGAGGGCAAGGGCGAGGGTCATAGGGCTGCCTCCAGCTGGCTCCAGCGATCCGGCGCGGGCAGGCCGAGACGGAGCCATGTTTTCGAATAGGGAAAGATGCGCGACCAGACATGGCCGCGCGCCAGCCGCTCTTGCCACTGAGCCGCGTCGTCGACCTCGTAGAGCCGGAAAAGGGAGGTGCCGCCGACCACTTTGGCGCCACGTTCGATCATCAGGGCATCGAGCCGGTCGCTGTCGGACGCAAGCCTCGCACGGGTGGTATCGGCCCAACCCGCATCGGCCAGCGCCGCCGCACCAATCGCCAAGGCGGGGCCTGAGACTTGCCACGGACCCAAAGCCTCGCCCAGTTTCGCGATGAGCATTGGGTCGCCAATCGCAAAGCCCAGCCGCGCGCCCGCAAGCCCCCAGAATTTCCCAAAGCTCTTGAGCACGATCCGCCCCGGCTGTGCGGCAAGGTTGATGAGAGAGGCCTCCGGCATCACATCGCAAAAGCTCTCGTCGATGATGGCAAGGGGGGCACCAATCTCGCTTGCCGCCCAAACCCGCCCATCGGGATTGTTGGGATGCACGACGACCTGCGCGTCGCGCCCGTCAGGTGAGACCGTCCAGCCTGCCCCCACAAAACTCGCCGCGTGTTCGTTGTAGGTCGGTCCTTGGACCGACACCGCCCCCGCCTTCGCCAGCGTCGGAATCCGCGCGATCAGCGCCGAGGCCCCTGCCGCCGGCAGGATCGCCGCCCCCTCGGGCACATTCCAGAACCGCCGCGCCGCTTCGCTCAAGGCCGCAAAAGCCGCGCTGTCGGGCAGGGCGTTCCACGCCTCTAGGGGGATGGCCCCCACCGGATAGGCAACCGGATTGATCCCGGTCGACAGATCGAGCCACCCGGCCCGCGTTCCGCCATAGGCCGCAATCGCCGCGTCGAGCCCGCCGCCGTGATCGCGCCCGTTGGACATCAGTCGCTGTCCGGCAACGGCAGATGCCGCGAGACGAAATGCCCCTTTACCCCGACCGGCCATTCGCGGAAGGGAACCTGCCCCTTTTCGCTTTGCGCGTGTTTCACCGCATAATCGACCAACGCCTGAGCATCCTCTTCATTCGGCTCGAACTTGCCCATCGAATAGGAATTCTTGCCAGCCCCCTGCACGATCACGTTGCAGGCCCGCTCGCAGCCCATCGTGCACGACACCCGCCGCGTCTTGATCCCCGCGGCCTCGGCACGCGGCTCGATCAGCGCGGCAAAAGCCTCGCCGTCGGTCTGCTCCATTCCGGTGGTTTCCCAGCCCTCGCGCTTGCAGGTATCGCAGATGGTGATCCAGGTTGTCATGAGTCCCGCCTTATGTTTGCGAGGTCTTGAACCGGATTTGCCCACTTTGCGCAAGACTCTGTGGATAAGGACGACAATGCTGTGGATGGCCGCAAGAAAGCGGACGGGCGTTAACCATTCGTTAAGGAAAACGGCGGACTGAGAGTTATCGGGTGCGAATATTTTCCCGAAATACCATTGAATAAGAAAAATTATCACCGCAGAAGCGTGAGGGTTTGATGCATATTTTGATTGTCGAGAGCAAAGCCGAACTCGGCCGGCTCTGGCAGCGCCACCTGGAAAGACACGGTCATACGGTCGACTTTGCAGAAAACGCAGGCCAAGCGACGAGTGCCATCGGCGCTAATACCTATGAGGTCATTCTCATGAACCTCGTCCTCGAAGGCCACTCCAGCACCTTGGGCATCGCTGATTATGCCCGGTTGCGCCAACCGCAGACCAATCTGGTCTTTGTCTCTGATTCGACATTCTTCTCGGCTGGTATGCTCTTTGCCGCCAGCGCCAACGCCCGTACCCTCGTCCGAACCGAGACTGATCCTCAGGATCTCGCGGCCATCGTCGAATACTACGGTTGTCATGCATAGCATCAGGTCGGATTCGTCTCCCCTGCGCCGCATATCCGTTTGCGCCGGAGGGCGCGGCGCACTATAGCCGGTTGAAGACGAAGCCCATGTGGCCAGAGCGGTTGGTGGCGCGGCGGTTGACCCTGAAGGGGACCAAGGCCCACGTCGTCAAGCCTCGCGTGACCAGCGCGGGCCCTCTGGTACATGGATAACCGGAGGACCGTCGATGAAAGCCGCTCTCACCCTTATCCTCATGGCATTCGCCGGCAGCGCTGCCGCGCATACCGGCCATATCGCCGATGCTGCCGGTCACGACCACTGGATCGCCGGCGCGGCGCTCGGTCTTGCACTTGGTCTGAGCGCATGGGCTGCAATCAAAAGCTGGAAAGACGCCGATAAGCAGACCGCCGAGGAAGAGGCCGAAGAGACCAAAGAGAGCGAAGGCGAAACCGCATGAAAACCGGTGTGATGATCTGTGGCCACGGCTCGCGCAGCCAATCGGCTGTCGATGAATTCCGCGTCTTGGCCGAAAAGCTTCCGGCCTATCTGCCCAAAGACTGGATGACCGACTACGGCTATCTCGAGTTTGCCAATCCCGTCCTGCGCGACGGTCTCGACAAGCTGCGCGATGCGGGCTGCGAGCGCATCCTCGCCGTGCCGGGGATGCTCTTCGCAGCGATGCACTCGAAGAACGATATCCCGACCGTCCTCAACACCTATGCAAAGAAACACGGCATTGACGTGCGCTATGGCCGCGAGCTGGGCGTCGATCCCAAGATGATCGCCGCCGCCGGCGCCCGCATCCAAGAGGCGCTCGACAAGGCCAATGCCGAAAAGGGCGAGGTTCCGCTGCACGAAACCTGCCTCGTCGTCATTGGCCGCGGCGCCTCCGATCCCGATGCCAACGGCAACGTCTCGAAAATTGCCCGGATGCTGCAAGAAGGCATGGGCTTTGGCTGGTGCGAGGTCGGCTATTCCGGCGTGACCTTCCCGCTTGTCGAGCCTTGCCTGCAACACGTCGCGCGGCTCCCCTACAAGCGCGTCGTCGTCTTCCCCTATTTCCTCTTCTCCGGCATCCTGATCGACCGCATCTACGGCTTCACCGATCAGGTCGCCGCCGAATACCCCGAGATCGAGTTCATCAAGGCCCCCTACCTTGGCGATCACCCCAAGGTCCTCGAAACCTTCGCCGAGCGGATCACCGAACAGGTGGGCGAAGTTCCGCCCCCCAACTGCGCCATGTGCAAATACCGCACGCAGGTTCTGGGCTTTGAGGCCGAGGTTGGCGCCGTGCAGGAAAGCCACCACCACCACGTCGAAGGCCAGGGCGCTTCGGCCCCCGGCTCCAACGTGGCCGACTGCAAACTCTGCGACACCTTCTGCACCGGCCTCTGCCGGCTCGAGCAAAAGCCGCACGGCCATGCAAGCCACGTCAAACAAGGCGAATGGCATGATCACGGCGACGGGCAGGTCCACTTCCACGCCCACTCCCACGGCCATCACCACCACGGCCATGATCACGACCATGATCACCACCACGCGCCCTATCCCCACGCGGATCACCCGCACGGCCCCGAAAGCGCCCGCAAGACCAAGAAATAACCGGCTTCTTTTGGCCTGAAATACTCCCGCCGGAGGCTCCGGATTTGCGCGCAAATCCGGACCTTCCCCCAAAGGACGCCCCGATGCGCCCCTATGAACGCGATCCCAAGGCGATCTACGCCGCAAGCTTTGCCACGGTGCGGGCCGAGGCGCGGCTTGATCGGTTTCCGGCCGATCTCCAGCCCCTCGTCACCCGCCTCATCCATTCCTGCGGCATGGTCGAGATCGCCGACCGGCTGGCCTATTCCGCCGATGTCGCCGCCTCCGCCCACGCCGCCCTCAAGGCGGGCGCGCCGATCCTGTGCGATTGCGAGATGGTGGGCGCGGGGATCATCCGCCGCTACCTGCCGGCGGGCAACGAGGTGATCATCACCCTCAACGATCCCGCCACCGCGCCGCTCGCCACCGAGA